>JAVROG010000567.1:0-6278 GCA_032162865.1 Mycobacterium sp.
GGTTCGGCCGCCCCATTGGGCAGCCATGCCGCCGAGATCTATGCCAAATTCGCCGCCTCCCATGCCGACAAAGACTTCAGCGCGGTCATCGAGACGTTGCGATAGCCTCTACGACACTGAGCGGCGAAGCGGTCTGCACCACGCGTGTCAGCGCAAACCCGGCTTGGTCGAGCAGGTCTCGGTACTCGGCCGTGGTGCGTTCCCGGCCTCCCAAATTCAGCAGCATCTCCAGGTCCACCCATTTTCCCGGGAAGTCACGATCGTGTGTGGGAATGACCAATTCGATCAGCAGAACCGTCGATCGTGGGCGGGCCGCCGCGCGAACGTTGCGCAGGATCTGCACCGCCTTCTCGTCGGGCCAGTCGTGGATGATGTTCTTGAGGACATAGGCGTCACCACCGCCCGGAACGCTGTCAAAGAACGACCCTTCCGCGATGCGCACCCGGTCGAAAACATTGCGGTCGCGTAGCAGGCTCGGGGCGCTCGCGACAACCTGCGGCAGGTCATACAGCACCCCCTGCGAAGCGGGTGCCGCCGTCAGGATGGCGGCTAGCAGTGGGCCATGGCCGCCGCCGACATCGACGATGGTGGGATAGGCGCCGAAGTCGTAGCCGGCGACCACGGGCGTGTCCGTCAGCTTCGAAACACTGGTCATGGTCTGGTTGAAGAGTTCCGCAAGCTCGGGCTGCTCGGCGAAGTAGTCGAAGCTCTCCTTGCCGCGCAACGCCGGTACGACCGTCTGCCCGGTTCGGATCGCATCCTCCAACAGGGTCCAACGCTCGCGCTGCTCGGGCGACCCGTAGAACCGCGCCGCCCAACTCATCGACACCGGCGCATCGGATCGCAGTGTGCTGGCAAGGGAATTCAGCTCGTAGCGGCCGTCGCCGCGACGACCGAAGATGCCCCGGCTGATCAATGCCCGCAGCAGTCGGCTCAGTCCGTCTGTATCCGCACCGACCCGGCCCGCCAGCTCGTCGATCGGCAGCGGGCCGTCGGCGAGGGCGTCCGCGACCCCGAGTTCGGCCGCCACAGTGATCGCCTGCGACGTCCAGGTGGCGATGATCATCTCCATCATCGCCGCCGGCGCGGGCGTCAGCCGATGATTGAGCCGCCACAGGCACTGTCGAATCCACTCGACGGCGCGGGCCAGCCTGGCGGGTGGCACCCGCTCGTTATTCATGGGCCCTGACAAGCGCAGCGGCCGGCGCCGCCGCGATGTCGCGGCTGATCTGCGCGGCCATCCGGCGGTGACTTGTCCAATCGAGAAACATCGTCAGCGCCTGGGCCGTGAAGCGGTCTGGGATCATCGCCGCCGGCCTCAGCGCGGACTCGCTGCGCGACACTTGCTGGGTGGTCACCCAGGACACGGCCCTGACCTTGCGTCGTCTGGTGTTCTCGTACCAGCGCAACGCTTTCGGTCCATCCTGAAAATCCGACAGAGCTTTCCGCAACACCATGGTGTCGAGCAACGCCTGATTGGTCCCCTGCGCCAGAGTGGGAGGCATCGTGTGTGCGGCATCGCCGAGCAAGGTCACCGCGCCGCGGCCCCGGCCCGGGATCGGATGCCGGAAATGCGGGAAAGGCGAAGGTGCCAGATCTTCGTCGGTCAACCTCGCCAATACGCGATCGACCGAGTCGGACCAGCCCGCGAAAATGGACCGGATCTGCCGGATCGGACATCCCGGTCTGACGAAGTCGGGCGACCATGGCAGGTCGAACCACCACTGCAGATCGGATCCGCCGGCCGGCCACAGGCCGAGGTTCGCATGCTCGCCGATGATCATGAGTGCCACATCTTTATCGACGGACTTGTCGGTGATCTCCGGCAGCGTGACCAGGCCCTGCCAGCTGCACCAGCCGGTGGGCTCCGCCAGTTGGGCGCCAACGACATTGCGAACCATCGAGTGCAGACCGTCCGCACCGATCAGCAGGTCCCCTTCGGCCGAACTGCCGTCATCGAACTCGACCCGGACTCCGTCCCGCGTATCGATCACCTGGACCGCACGGGCGTTACACCGAATGCGCTCGGCCGGAAAGCCTTCCAACATCCGGTCAAGCAGGACTCGACGTGGAATCATCCGCACGGGTGCGCCCAAGCGTTCCGCGATCTCGGCCAAATCCAAGGTGGCGATCCGACGACCAGTGGGTGTTCGGGCCCGCAGGGTGGACAGTTGCTGACCGGCTCCGACCAGATCGACACCCAGCTGGCCCAGAACCGTTGCGCCACTGGACCAAATGGTCACCGCGCCACCAGCCGCCGTCACCTTCGGCCGCCGTTCGAAGACGGTGACGTCGTGTCCGTCGCGTAACAATGCCCGCGCGGTGGAAATGCCGCCTACCCCGGCGCCGATAACGAGGATCCGGTGTGGATTCATCTAAGACCTCCTACTGCTTACACGGAGGCCTTCGACGAGAAGTTCACTGCGCGGCAGAATCGGGGACTAGAAGTCGCCGGTGTTGCGCCGCAACGATTCAATGGATGAGACCAGCGCCTGCGATTCGCTCGCGGCCATGCCGATGTCGGCGAACACCTGCTCGTTGAGCGTGACGGTGGCGTCTTCGACGGTGGATCGGCCCAACTCGGTGATCTCCACCAACGTCGTGCGCCCGTCGGTGGGGTGCGGCACCCGCTGCACCAGACCGTCTGCTTCCAGCCGTCGGATTGCGTGAGTAACGCTGGTGACGTGCACCTGGAGTCGATCCGACGCTTTGGTGATCGGCAATGCTCCGGTGCGGCTGAACGCCAACAGACGGAGCAATTCGTAGCGGGAAAAGCTGAGGTCGTAGGGACGCAACGCCGTCTCGACGCGGGCCAGGAATATCTGGTGCGCGCGCATCACCGAAGTGACCGCGACCATGCCCTGCGACACGTCACCCCAACCGGCCCGCTCCCAGTTGACCCGTGCCGCAGCGATGGGATCGCGTTTCGGAGAGGGGGCCACGCCCCTTTCTTACCCCACTGCGGCCAGCACCGCCTGCGTGGACGCGCGGTTTCCTACGGTGATGCGAGCTGCGCCGTCGGGGTAATAGCGAGCCGTCAGCCCGGTATCGCCGAATACCTCTCGCCACGGTCGCTGGACAGCCGGCAGGTACACGAAGTTGGCATGCCCTGCGGTGGTGTATATGCCCATTGCCCGAAGGCGCCGGCACAGGTAGTCGCGCTCACCGGTGATCCGCCGAATGCGTTGCCGCAACTGGTCCTCGGCGTCGTAGGACGCCGCCACCGCGGTCAAACTTGTGATGCCCATACCGAACGGCAACTGCATTTGCCACAGGCTGGTCGCCAGTTCCGGCGCGGCAAACCCGTACCCGATCCGAAGCCCGGCCAAGCCATAAGCCTTCGAGAACGTCCGCAAGACCACAACATTCGGAAAGCACCGAATCAGGTCCGGTCCATCGATTCGGTGTTGGGCGGCGACGAACTCGATGTAGGCCTCGTCGAGCAGCACGACCGTGTCGTCGGGCACCCGCCGCAGAAATCGCTGCACATCCGCGGCAGATTCCACCGTGCCGGTCGGGTTGTGCGGCCGGCACAAGACGACGACACGGGCGTCCGTCGCCGCCTCGGCCATTGCCTCCAGGTCGTGGTAGCCGCGCTTGTCTAGAGGCACAGTCACCGGTGTCAGGCGGGCCATCTGGGCGAAGATCGGATAGCCGTCGAAAGTCGGCTCGCTCAGCACAATTCGGTCACCGGGGCGCGTCACCGCATGCAGGACCTGCATCACCACCCCGCTGGCACCGGCGCCCAGCACGACCTGCTCCTCACGAACCCCGATGTGACCGGCGATCAAGTGACGCAGCCGTTCGGGCAGGAACTCCGGATACCGGTTGGCGGCATCGATCGAACGAATCAACGCCGAACGGACGGTCGGCAACGGCGGAAACGGATTCTCGTTGAGCGACAGTGCGAATGAGTCAGTCGCGTTCGGCAGCCCGTCGAGGATCTCCGCGGTGACGGGGCTCGCCTGCATGAAAGGTTGCATCAGCTTCGTCCGCCCCAGCGGACCGCTGCCGCACCGGCGAAGTCACCGGCGTGCGCAAAGGCGGCCATCATCACGACATCGCCGGACTTGACCTGACCGTCGGATATCGCGCGATCCAGGTTGATCGGGATGCCGGCGCCGAACAGGTTGCCGCAGTCATCAAAGGTGTCGCGATGACGCTCGGGCGGTAACTCGAGCGCTTCGCGCCAGTTCTGCAGGAACACCCGGTTCGGCTGATTGGTGACCAGCAGGTCGATGTCTTTGGACGACAACCCGATTCGATCACAGACGGCCAGTGCCACCTCGGGGACCTGCCGATTGCCACGAGCGAGCACCTTCATGATCTTGGTTTCGGTGAACCCGATGGAGCCCTCGCCGGGGCCGGGTTGCCACCATTTGCGCGGCGGATCGATCGCCAGCGTCATGTCGCCGGCGTATTCGCCATAGGTGCGGCATTCGATGTCGAGGATGGGCGACTCGTCCGACACGGTGACCAGTCCAACCGCGGCGCCGTCGCCGGGCACGCACGACTGCGCCTTTCGGCGCACCCCGGGCTGGTCGAAAATCTGGCCCGCCGCGTTCTGGGCGATCGCGATCAGCGCGGTGCGCCCTTGTCCGGACGCGAGCAGTTGTCGGGCGACTTTGAGACCCAGCACGAACGCCGCGCACCCGCCGTTGTGCAGATCAAGCACCCAGTTGGGACGCATGCCCAAGCGGTGCGCGATGGCGCCGCCCCCGCCGTAGAACGGTATGTCGGGCATTTGGGCGTGGGTGATCAGCACGTCGACGTTCGCAATGACGTCCTGGCCGTGCCGTTCGATCAGGCCCTGCGCGGCTCGCTCGACCATGTCTGTCGCGGATTCGTCCGGCCCGACGTGATGGCGGAACTTGGGCGCGCGGAACATCAAGTTGGCCGCCAGGTCGTCCGCGCCGGCGAACTGCGCGTAGTAATCGGCGCCGATGGGTTCGCCCGGCAGATAGGTGGAGATGTCGGTGAGGCTGACGCCGGGTTGGTTCATGATGTGCTCATCCAGGTCGGGGTGACCGGCAGGCCGTTGCGGTGGCGGTATTCGGCAATTGTCTTGAGATTGTTCAGCTCCAGCCCATGGCCGGCGCCGAAGATGTCCCAGAAGTCCCCGACCCAACCGGTGCGGTCTGGCGGGGCGGCCTCGGGGTACGGGTTGTGGTCGTAGAACCGGTGACGGCAATTGGTCCACAGCACAACCGAACCGGGCTTGCCGAGCACCACCTGCGCGTCGAGGACCCGCATCAGGTAAATCATCCACAGGTGCTTGCCCTGGTCCCAGGCGCAGTGGTAGTCGACGGTGCGCGCCTGCGCGTTGGCGACAGTCCGGGTGTAGATCTCGGTGTCGGGAAGCAGCCGGTCGTAGGCGAGCCAGAGCCCCGGTTCCGCAGTGGGCGTGAAGCCACGCAGGGTATAGGTCCACTCCTCGAGGCTGCGGGTGTCGGCCAGGTATTCGAACAGCTCATCGGGTGGGCAGTCGACGTAGTCGTTGACCGTGCAGTACTGGCCAAAGACCTCGTCGTGCGGATACACCGACCGCATTTTTGCCATGAACATCGGCGCGGTCTCTTCCAGCGGCGAGGTCTCGATCCGGACCAGCCCCTCGATCGGTTCGTTCGTGCCGCTATGGACGGCGATATCGTCAAGCGCTGCCAAGGACATGGAATTGGTTCTCCCTTAGGTGTTGTGAACTGTTGGCCAACAAAGTGGTTGGTCTGGCGCCCACCCAGATACCGGTACCACGATCCGCGGGCGACTCGGGTTCACCGCGGGCGAAGATTTACCGCGAATGCTCCAGCAGCACCTGGCCGCTTTCGGCCGAAACGACCTGCACAGAGGCGATTTGATCGAGATGCATCGAGATGCTGCCAGCCGGCGTCGCCGTGTGGCCCGGATCCGCCACCCAGGTTGCCAGCCGGGTGTGGCTACCGTCGCGACCTACCACGACCATCGCCAGCGTGTCGTGGCCGGCGTTCAACGGGGCCAGGCAGACGCAGTCCATCGCGATCGACGTTCCCCACCCATAGCTGCTGAGCGTGACTTTCGAGGCCAGCCTGTTCGTCCCGAGCGGTGCCATGGGCTGCACCGACTCGCTCACCTGCGACGACCCGGATACCGATGTCGGGGCATGGCCCGCAAGGGCGACCAGCACCCCGATTGCCAGGGCGGCGGACGCAGCGGCCCCAGCCGTCCAGGTCACCAGGGGAGACCTGC
Organism: Mycobacterium sp.; assembly: GCA_032162865.1. Taxonomy (GTDB): domain Bacteria; phylum Actinomycetota; class Actinomycetes; order Mycobacteriales; family Mycobacteriaceae; genus Mycobacterium. The sequence continues at coordinate 6,223 of JAVROG010000567.1, forward strand.
GCTGCCGCCAGTTCACCTTGCCCAGCAGCGACGGCAGCAACTCGTCGGGCAGTAAC
>JAVROG010000568.1:0-9977 GCA_032162865.1 Mycobacterium sp.
TGCACACCCACCACGCCGACGATCCAGCCGGCAGCCGGGTCCAGGGCCGCCGTGGCCATCGTCGTCTCGGCGAATTCGCGGGGGTGGACCTCAAATCCCTGGTACTGCTTGGTCTGCAGCAGCCGGATCAAGCCGGCCGCCTTCATCTTCTTGACGGTGTCGTCGGTAAGCCGCCCGATGCGCTCCGCCTCGGGCGCCTGCTCGCGCAGCTGGTCCGCCATTTCAACTACCCGGTCGAGTACCCGCTCGCTCATGCTGTCGTCCTCACGTTTGTCTGGGTACTTCTGGTTTACCGCAGTCGGTGTCCGGACACACGGGCAATCCCGTTGAGCGGGCGAACTGTGGTCGTAATTCGATGCGGCAATTCTGGCCGTACGGCCCGGTGACCGGGAAGGGGCTGGGTTCGCCGGGCCTGAGGTCTTACCGTGGGTGCTTGTGAGTGGTGAGCAACTTCTGGACACGGTGGTGGTGGGCGCGGGGTTCGCCGGTCTGTATGCCCTGCACAAGCTGCGCGGTAAGGGGCTCTCGGTGCTGGTGGTCGAGGCCGGACCGGAAATCGGCGGCACCTGGTATTACAACCGGTATCCGGGGGCACGCTGTGACGTCGAGAGCGTCGATTACTGCTACTCGTTTTCCGAGGAATTGCAGCAGCAGTGGAACTGGACCGAGAAGTACGCCACCCAGGCCGAGATCCTGCGTTATCTGAATTGGGTCGCCGACCAGCTCGACCTGCGCCGCGACATCGTGTTGAACACCCGCGTCGTCTCGGCGGTGTTCGACGAGGCTAGGGCGCGGTGGACGATCACCACCGACGACGGGCGGGTATTCGCGGCGCGGTTCGCGCTGATGGCGACCGGTCCGCTCTCGGATGCGATGACACCCGACTTCAGGGGCCTGGCGACCTTCGACGGCGAGGTTCACCACACCGCGCACTGGCCCCATGAACCCGTCGACTTCACTGGCAAGCGCGTAGCCGTGATCGGCACCGGATCTTCCGGCATCCAATCGATCCCGATCATCGCCGAGCAGGCGGCGCAGCTCTACGTCTTCCAACGCACCCCCAACTACAGCGTCCCGGCCGGCAACAAACCGTTGTCCACTCAAGACCTCGACGACATCAAGGGCGGTTACGCGGAGCGACGCCGACTGTCGTGGCGCAGCGGAGGCGGGTCGCCGCATATCACCGCAGCCAAACCGGCGATGGAGTTCAGCCCGGAGGAGCGACGAGCCGCGTTCGAAAAGCGTTGGCAGCTAGGCGGAGTGCTGTACTCCAAGACTTTCCCCGACCAGATGATTGACCCGGCGGCCAACGAGGAGGCCCGCAACTTCTACGAACAGAAGGTTCGCGCCGTCATCGACGACTCCGCGGTCGCTGATTTGCTGATCCCCAATGACCATCCCATCGGCACGAAGCGAATCTGCACCGACAGCAACTACTTTGAGACCTTCAACAGACCCAACGTGACACTGGTGAGTGTGCGGGCCACCCCGATCGAATCCGTTGACAGCACCGGGATCAACACGACTGACACTCACTACGACCTCGACATGATCGTATTTGCCACGGGTTTCGATGCCCTGACCGGTGCGTTGGCCAAGATCGACATCGTGGGTCGCGACGGCATGACGCTGCGCGACAACTGGGCCCACGGCCCGCGCACGTATCTGGGTCTGAGCGTCGACGGGTTCCCCAACCTGTTCGTGATCTCGGGTCCCGGTGCACCCGCCGTGTTGGCCAACATGGTGCTGCACGCCGAAGCTCAAGTGAACTGGATCGCCGAGACCATCGAATACCTCGACGGCCACGGTTACGCCGCGATCGAAGCCATCAAGGACAACGTCGACGGCTGGGGCGCCGAATGCGCCAGGCTTGCCGAAGCGACGCTCTTCACCAAAGCGAACTCGTGGTACATGGGCGCCAACGTGCCGGGAAAGCCCAGAGGCTTCATGTTGTTCGTCGGCGGTTTCGCTACCTACAACCAGATCTGTGCCGAGGTCGCCGACGCCGGCTACAAAGGATTCGACCTCGTCAAGAAGCCGCAGTGACGGGTTTGCACGGCAAGGTCGTGGTCGTCACCGGTGCGGCCCGCGGCACCGGACGCGTGCATTGCCAACGGTTCGCCGAGGAGGGCGCCGATGTGATCGCGATCGATTTCCCCGCGGCGGCCGACGATTTACAAGGCACCGCAAGCGAAGTCGAGAGCCGCGGTCGCCGCTGCGTGACGGGTCAGGCCGATGTCGCCGAACTGGAAGCCATGACCGCTGTTATCGGAACCGGTGTCGCCGAGCTGGGCCGTTTGGATGTCGTCATCGCCAACGCGGGAGTCCACACCGCGGGCGCCCCGGCCTGGGAACTTGACCCCCAGGTCTGGCAGCGCACGCTCGACATCAACCTCACCGGGGTCTGGCACACGGTCAGGGCGGGGGTGCCGCACATCGGGGCCGACGGCGGTTCGGTCGTGATCATCAGTTCCACCAACGGAATTCGCGGCAGCGCCAACACCGCCCACTACACCGCGAGCAAGCACGCCGTGGTGGGGCTGGCGCGCACGCTTGCCAATGAGCTGGGGCCGCGCCGCATTCGGGTGAACACCGTGCACCCCGGGGCCGTTGCCACCCCGATGGTGCTCAACGAGAAGACATTCCGGCGTCTTCGGCCTGATTTGGCGAACCCGACGGCCGAGGATGCCGCCGAAGTGTTGATGGCGCGCAACCTGCTGCCGGTGCCCTGGGTGGAGCCCGTGGACATCGCCAACGCCGTGGTATTTCTGGCGTCCGATCAGGGCCGCTATATCACCGGCACGCAGCTCGTCGTCGACGCCGGCCTGACCCAGAAGACAACATGAGCAGCGGGAGACTCAATCGAATAGTCGCGTTGATCACTGGCGCGGCACGCGGGATCGGACGCGCCCAGGCCGTGCGGTTCGGGCAGGAAGGCGCCGACATTGTGGCGCTGGACATCTGCGGTCCGGTCGACACCGTGGTGATCCCGCACAGCACACCGGAAGACCTCGACGAGACGGCCCGGCAGGTCACCGCGGCGGGTGGCCGGATACACACCGAGATCGTCGACGTGCGTGATCTGGCCGCCGTGCAGGCTGCCACCGACCGGGGCGTCGATCGATTCGGTGGCCTGGATGTGGTCTGCGCGACCGCCGGAATCACCTCGCGCGCAATGGCACTCGATATGGACGAACGAGCGTGGCGCACAATGCTCGACGTCACCTTGACTGGGGTTTGGCACACCTGCCGGGCCGGTGCTCCGCACCTGATCGCGCGTGGCTCCGGCGCGATGGTCCTGACCAACTCGATCGCGGGCCTGCGCGGGTTGGTCGGTGTCGCGCACTACACGGCCGCCAAACATGGTGTGGTCGGGCTGATGCGCAGCCTGGCGCACGAACTCGCGCCGCACAACGTCCGGGTGAATTGCGTGCACCCGACCAACGTCGACACTCCGCTGATCCAGAACGACGCCGTCAGCAGCGCGTTCCGTCCCGACCTGGACCGTCCGCCGACCCGCGCCGAATTCGCCGAGGCGGCGCGCGGCATGAACCTGCTTGCGGTCCCGTGGGTCGAGCCGGTCGATGTCGCCAATGCCACGCTGTTCCTGGCGTCCGACGAGGCCCGCTACATCACCGCGGTGACCCTGCCCGTGGACGCGGGCGCTACTCAGCGATGAGGAGACTCAACCTAGCCGCGGGACAGGAACGCCCGGACGGTGCTCTCGAACGCTTCCTTGGCCTCGATCATCGCCCAGTGTCCGCAATTGGGGAACACATGCAGTTCCGCGTTGGGGATGGTGCGCATCGGGATGATCGCCATGTCGAGCGGACTCACTCTGTCGTCGCGCCCCCAGGTCAACAGCGTGGGGGCCGCCACTTTGTGCATTACCGCCCACGGCATCGGCCGGTCGGTGGCACCCATCGCCGCCATCATGGCCCCGTAAGCCTTCTTGCCGTACATGCGCCGTGCTGAAGCCAAAGTGTCTGGGTCGGTGGCCAACTGCCAACGTTCCTCGATGAGTTCGTCGGTGACCCGGGACTGGTCGTAGACCATCGACTTGAGCCAGTCGACGAGCCGTTGCCGGGTGGGGTCCTCGGTGAACTCCTGCAGCAACCGGATGCCCTCGCTGGGACCGGGGCTGAAGGTGTTGGTACCGATGCCGCCGATCGTCACCAGCCGGCCGATGCGGTCGGCATGCCGGATGGCGAAGTTGATGCCCACGCCGCCGCCCATGGAGTTGCCGACGATGTGCACCCGGTCCACGCCGAGCGCGTCCAGGAAAGGCGCCACAACGCTCTGCGCGGTGATCATGGGGTGGCCACCGAGGTCGTCAGTGACGCCGAAGCCGGGGAATTCCAGGATCAGGCACCGGAAGTGTTCGGCGAACGTGGGCAGGATCCCGCGGAAGTTGCGCCAGCCGGTGACTCCGGGACCGGAGCCGTGCAGGAACAGCAAGGCCGGAGCTCGCTCGTCGCTGGTGTCGTAGTAGCGCAATGTGCCGGCTTCGGTGCTGATCTCGCGCAGGTCGTGCTGGTCGATCGGTGCAGAGGTGTTGGCCACGTTGGTCACCCTGCCATGGCGTCGCAATCGCGCGAGAGAGGTGTGCCACTGAGCCGACACTTCTGTCGCGTGTTGCGTCGGCTGCCCGTCGAGTGTGTAACCATGGCTTCCACTGTGCATCCAGGGTGGTGAGACGCCAAATATCCTGCCCTACAGACACATTCAAAGCCCTGGCCGCGCACTCGATGTGCGACCAACCGGCTAAGAGGCCAATGCGCGATGGTGTTGACGCCGGATGGCTGTGGCAGTCAGCATGGTGCCCCACGCGCGAGCGGCGCCGCGCCTCATCGCGTCTGGGTCGCCCGTGGTGAGGAACACCCGCGAGGGCGCGCTTGCTGCCGACCTCGCTTCCGGATAGCGGTAGGCGATCGCGGTGGCCAAATGCTCGGCCGGGTCGACCAGGAGTGCGTTCGGCAGCGCCGCCGCGAACCAGCGACTCGCGGCGGGGTAGTGCGTGCAGGCCAGTACCAGGGCATCCACCCGACGCAGCGGCGCAACGATGGTGGCCAGGTCGGCATGAAACTGCGCAGAGCCGGTGCGACCCGCCTCGATGTGCGCGGATAACGGCTGCGCGACTCGGGATAACACCACCCGTCCCGGCCGGGCCAGTCCGCGCCGGTAGTGCCCCGCGTCGATGGTGCGCTGTCCTCCCACGACTCCGATCGAACCGAGGTCTTCGGGAACGGAGGCCAACCCGTGGGTGATGATTCCCTCGACGGGAACGGGTGCCGCACCCAACCGTCCGACCACCGTACTGGCGGCGTTGCAGGCCAGCACCACCTCGGTGGCCCCCCGCTCGGCGAGGCTAGTCACCACAGTCATCAGGCGATCGGTCAGCTCGTCGACGCCCATCCGGCCGTAAGGGGTGGCACCCGCGTCCGACCAATACAGGATCGGAAGCCCGGGGGCCAACCGGTCCAAGGCGTTGACCAGCCCCACACCGCCGATGCCCCAGTCGACGATGCCCAAGCAGGAGTTCGGGTGCATGCTCATCACGGGTAGGAGAGTGGGGCGGTCTGCCCCTTGGCCAGGGGTCCCGAATCGAATGCCACCACTCGTGCCGACATGGTTGCCGTCAGCATCTCCAGCTTCGTGCCGGGGAACCGGCTGCCGAAATACCAGCGGTACTCGTGTTCGGCGCGGATTGGGTTGTGCTGCAGCATGTTCACCCATTCCGGGTGCTGGGTCAAGGTAGCCAGGTCGTGAGCGAACTGGGGTCGCGTTCGCCGCGTCCGCAGATGCGCAACAGCCGACCGGGTGAGCACGGGCAGTTCGCGGATCCGCACCGGCTGCTGAACCATGTCGACCACCCACAGTTTGCCGCCGGGCACCAGAACCCGCCGAATCTCGGCCATGACCGGATCCCAGTCCAGGTAGCGGAACGACAGGAAAGAGATCACCACGTCGACGTGATTGTCGGGCACGTCCAACGTCGGTCCATTGACTTTGCCGAATCGTAGCCGCGGCCGGTCGCGGTTGCGTTCGCGTGCCCGAGCGAGCATGCCCTCCGAACTGTCCAACCCGACGGCGAAGTCGATATCGCCGTTGTCATCCAGTGCGCGTAGCAAGGCGCCGTTGCCGCAACCGATTTCCAGCACGCGTAACCGGCGGCCGAGGTCGAGATGGGCACCGGCCAGCCGATTGGCTACCCATTCCCACTCGGCATCGCGGACGCGGATGTCGGCGTAGGCGCGGTCATAGAGTTCGGCCACCCGGTCGTAGGAGCGTTCCGGTTGCGCAGCGGCGGGGAGGCTTTTCGCCATCGGTTCGGCGGCGCAGCCGAGATACTTGCGCACGCTGCCCGCCCACCCGTGCGATTTCTTGCCGGGAGCGGCGATCATATAAAGATTCGGGCGGGTCGTCGGACGACGACCCGCCCACGCAAACCGGTCCTTGCGAGCGGACACGGTGGTGTAGTTCTGGTTGCCGAAGGTGGCCACGCCGAACACGTCGGCGAAGAAGGGCGCGAACCAGCGCGCCGTTCGGCAGGCGTGGAAGTGTGCCTGTCCGTTGGCGGCAAACGGAATTGTCATGTCCCGCCACTCATGTGGCGAGAACTGCTCGGGCCAGTCGGTGGAGCCGAACATCGGGCCGTACATGCCCGAATGTCCGATGAGGTGCAGCTGGCTGACCTTTCGGCCGGAGACGGCGAGGCGGGCAAGTTCGGCTTCGAAGTCGGCCTTGCGGTGCAGGCCGGAGACGATCACCTCGGCGTCGGGGTGCTCGGCCGCCAGCTCGCGGCTCATGGTGGCCGCCGCTACCGCGAATTCGGCCGAACCGCCGCGGTAGTGGGTGGTGTGTGCCACCCAGATCACTGGTTTCCCTGGGCTTTTGGGCGCGATAGCTGCAAACGGGATGCGCTCGTGGTCACCGTCGGGGATCCAGGCGCCGTAGTTGCCGACGAGTTCGAGGGCTTCGGCCCGGTCGAGATCGAAGACCCGCATGCTGGCCGGCGGCGGGCTGTAGAGGTGCAGGCTCAGCCCGCTCGTCTCTGCGGCCATGTCGTGAATCACGTCGGGCGAAATCGCGATTGCCGTGCCTTGGTGGCGCATCACGTCCTCGGCGACGGTTAACTGCGGGCCTTCCCAGTCGAACCGCCGCTCGTGGAACATCCCCTCGACCGCGACGACGAAGCCGCCGGAGCCGCCATGGTCGTGCGGCGCGCAGCCGTGTCCGGGACGCCAGCGGGCGAGCATGATCTCGACCTGGTCGTCGACCCGCAGGATCGACCGCGAATAGGGTTCGCCGTCTTTGGGGTCCTGCGCCAGATCCGACAGGGCATCCTGGGCCGCGGCGGCGCGGGCCAGCAGTTCGGGGCCCGGCACCTCGCCGCGCATCGCGACTGCGGCAAGCGCGTCGAGCAATGGGGCTAGCTCCGAGAGCCGGTCTCGCGTGGTAGGCGCGATGTCGTGCGCAATGTCGGTCATGTTCGTGTCCTCCTCTCGACAGACCAAGGCTGGGATCAAAGTCGGAAGCCACCGTGATGGTTTTGGTTCGTCGTTATGTCTTTGGTTCGTCGTTATGTCTTTGGTTCGGCCCTGTTGCCGGGTTGTTGCTAAGACATGCTGGCGCGGACCGCTTGGAGGATTCTTGGAAGATTCTTGGAACGCCCATAGACCGGGCGATTCGACCAGTGACACGATACGAACGTGGCGGAACTGTCCTGTTGGTCGTGCGGGAGCGTACTGACTGCGACGGCGAAGTTCTGCAGCGAGTGCGGTAAGCCGCGCACTCAGGATGCCCAATCGGCCGAATACAAGCAAGTCACGGTTTTGTTCGCCGACGTGGTGCATTCGATGGATCTCGCCGCGGCGCTGGGACCGGAGCGGCTGCGCGAGCTCATGGCGGCGCTGCTGGATCGCTCGACGGAAGTGGTACGACGCTACGGCGGAATAGTCGACAAGTTCACCGGCGACGGCATCATGGCGCTGTTCGGCGCGCCCCTCGCGTTGGAGGACCACGCTTTTCGCGCGTGCCTGGCGGCCGTGGAAATCCAGAAACAGACCCAATATCTCGCGGCCGAAGTGGTCGAGCGTGACGGCATCAGGCTGCAGCTTCGGGTCGGACTGAATTCCGGTCAGGTGATCGCGGGCGAAATTGGTTCGGACAGACCGAGTTACACCGCCGTTGGTGAGCAGGTCGGGATGGCCCAGCGGATGGAATCGGTGGCCCCACCGCGTGGGGTGATGCTGAGCGAGTCAACAGCCCGTCTGGTCGCCGACGCCGTAGTTCTGGCCGAGCCAGAGCTGGTGCAGATCAAGGGATCCGATGTCCTGGTCGCTGCTCGCCGACTGACAGCCATCGCCGGCCATCAGCCGCGGGCCCGGGGAGAGTCGCCGCTGATCGCGCGCACCTGGGAGTTGAACACGATCACCGCGATCCTTGACGAGGCCATGTTAGGTGCTGGCTGCGTCGTCAATGTCAGGGGACCGGCGGGAATAGGTAAGAGCCGACTCGTGCGCGAAGTAACCGCAGTTGCAGCCGATCGCGGCGTACCCGTGTTCGCCACCTACTGTGAATCGCATACCGGTGACATTCCATTCCATGTGGTGGCGCAGCTGCTGCGCGGGGGGCTGGGGATCAACGATCTTGACCATGCCGAGGCTCGCAGCCGTATCCGAGACCGATTCCCCGCTGCGGACCCCGAAGACCTGGTGCTGTTCGAGGACCTCCTGACCGTCCGCGACGCGAATGTCGCTCTGCCTAATATCGCCGCCGACGCGCGTCGGCGGCGGTTGACGGCCCTGGTGAATGCGGCCTCGCTGGAGCGGCGTGAGCCCGCCGTCTACGTGATCGAAGATGCGCACTGGATCGACGAGGCCAGCGAGTCGCTGCTGGCGGAGTTCCTGGCGGTGATCCCGCAGACGCCGTCGCTGGTGCTGGTCACCTACCGTCCCGAATACACCGGCGCGCTGGCGCAGGCCGCGGATGCGCAGACGATGGCGCTACGGCCGCTCAACGAAGCACAGGCATCAGCGTTGGCGACCGAACTCCTGGGCTCGGACCCGTCGATCGACCGGTTGGCGGAACTGGTTATCAGCCGAGCTGCGGGGAATCCGTTCTTCGCCGAAGAGATGGTCCGAGACTTGGCGGAACGCGGAGTGCTACAAGGAGAATCGGGTGCGTACCTGATTCGTGGCAATGTCGAAGAAACCAGTGTCCCGGCGACATTGCAGGCCACCATCGGCGCCCGCATCGACCGGCTAGATGCCGCCGCGAAGCGCACCCTGACTGCCGCGGCGGTGATCGGGTCGCGGTTCGACACCGACCTGCTGGGCGTGCTCATCGAAGATGCCGACCTGATGCCGCTGATCAACGCACAACTAGTGAACCAGGTGAGCTTCGGGGCGCGCCCCGAGTACGCGTTCCGGCATCCGATGATCCGTACCGTCGCCTACGAGTCGCAGTTGCGATCCGCTCGCGCCCAGTTGCACCGACACCTTGCCGCCGCGATCGAAAGGCGGGGCGTCGCCGAGGAAAACGCGGCGCTGATTGCCGAGCATCTCGAGGAGGCAGGGGACCTGCATGCAGCCTTCACCTGGCACATGCGTGCCGGCAACTGGGCCGTCTACCGCGACATCGCCGCCGCGCATACCAGTTGGCGCCGGGCTGTCCGTGTCGCCGACCGCTTGTCCGAGGATGATCCGGATCGGTTAGCGATGCGGATAGAACCACGAAGCCTATTGTGCACCAGTGCATTTCGGATAGGCGGCAGCGGCGCTGAAACCGGGTTCAACGAATTGCGCGAGTTGTGCGCCGCCGCCGGAGATCAGCGGTCGCTGGCGATCGGTATGGGCGGTTGGATCCTGAAGGAAAACATGAAGGGCCATAGTCGGGAGTCGTCTCGTATCGCTGACGAACTGGTTCAACTGCTCGAGTCGATCCGCGACCCGACGCTGACGCTCGCATTGCTT
>JAVROG010000569.1:0-6985 GCA_032162865.1 Mycobacterium sp.
TGCTGTGGACCGCGGGCACGCTCGGCGGGCTGTTCACCGCAGTCACCATTCCGTTTCTGATGTTCACCCGGCACGACGTCGAACCCGATGCCGCATTCGGCGGCTGGCTGATGCCCGTGGTCCCGCCGATGGTGACGGCCGCGATGGGTGCCCTACTGCTGCCGCATATGGCAGCGGGCACCGGCCGTCAAACCATGCTTTACGGCTGCTATGCGATGTTCGGGTTGTCGTTGGTGGCTTCGTTGAACATCATCGCGATGATCTGGAGCCGGCTGGTCCTGTACGGCACCTCTGGCACCGCGCGGGTGCCGACGCTGTGGATCGTGCTGGGTCCTCTTGGCCAATCCATCACGGCCGCAGGGCTTCTCGGCGCCGTCGCCGGGCTCGCCGTCGAGCATGACGTGGCCGAGGACATGAATGTGTTCGCGATTCTGTACGGAGTGCCGGTGTGGGGCTTCGCGGTGTTGTGGATCGCGCTGGCCACCTCGCTGACGGTGCGTACCTTGCGACATGGGATGCCGTTCGCCCTGACGTGGTGGAGCCTGACGTTCCCGGTCGGCACCTTCGTCACCGGAACATCGCAACTTGCCGCTCACACGCACCTGCCGGCCTTCAGGGTGGCTGCGGCCATCGCCTACGCCGGTCTGCTCTTCACCTGGTTGCTGGTGGCCATCCGCACCGCGCGGGGCAGCCTGCGCGGCAATCTGCTCACGCTGCCGCCGAGCAGCGCACCGGTCAAGGCTCATAAAGAACACCTGTCCTGAGACGAAAGCCGATGCCGATCAGCGGCGGCGTGACTTGCGCGATGCCATGATGAACAAGAATTAGGTTTACGCCGAGACGATTCCCCAGGAGGTCGACTATGGCGCCATCGGTGGATGCGCTCGTCAAGCCGGGCGACGGCGAACACGATGCGGTGCGATCAGGTTTCGCTGGCATCAGTCTTTGTCGATGAAACATCTTGCGGTGGAGCCATTTTCGGGGGCCGATCAGCCAGCTGTCGCCAACATTTTCGTAGCCATTTCCACACCCGGCTAAGTAGTGCTGGGTATGCGTTCCCCAAGATGACAACGGCTAGGACGAAAACGCCTTCCACAATCAACGGGTGTGACCAGTCGTCGCTGAGCCAGTAGAGATGTTGTCCCACAACGCTCCGGTCTGACTTGCCCTTCTCGCCGAACAGCCAGGTGGCCACGCATTTGAATGACGGCGCAATCGCCAGCAGGACAACGGCTAACGAGAACCCGGCAACAACCGCTCGGCCGGAGAGTTGCCAGGCCGCGAGGACGATCAGATAGCTGCCAATCGCAATCATCGTCAGGCCTGAGAGTCCTGCCCAGCCCGCGGATTGAATAGCGAATGCTATGCCTAGAACGAGTAACACGGCACCGATGAGGATGGACCACTTGGCATAGCCTTTGGTCACGGCAACCACTCGATAAGCGCCGAGTGTCAGTGTCCGCAACGTAGTCAGCGGCGGTTTGACGACGGTTGGCAGCTGTTGGATTGAGCCGACCGCTGCCGATGCGGTCGCCGCGGCTTTGGTGATCGTGCGCGCCATCAGCGGCGAGCCCTTGTCGGTCGAGAAGGTCTCGCCTGCGACTGGGTTGCGGTTGAAGAGTTTGTATTTCGCGTCACCGCCAACTGCGGCCAACACATCCTTGGCCCACTGCGTTGACTCCGGCGGGCTCCAGTCCGCCTGCGGGTCGGTTACCGTCCCGGCCAGTACATCCAGTTCCTCGTCGAGGACGCGCTGTTGCCACACTTGCGCCAGCCATAGCGAGGTCTTCGGAATGCTCAATGGTGGCGTTGACGTGTCGTCAAGGAAGGCAAGTTCCTCGAGCAGAGTCTGCCTGTCGGGAACATCATCGGACTTGCCGGCGGCCTTGGGAGCGACCTCCGGAAGCTTAGGGGCTCCGAATTCTTCGAGCTCACGGAGGAACCATTCCGCTCCCTTTTCTCCTTCGCCTTTCCCCCGTTCGACGATCGACCGCACCCGTCGCGGGTCGAGCAGAACGTGCACCAGCCACCCCGCTCCGTCAAGCCGGCCCCACATCCAGTCATTCGCCCGCCATGACCGCTTGTAAAAGGCACCAAAGTGATGGAGTTGCATGCCGGTGAGCTTGTCTTGGGCGGTCGGAAAGTCAGGCGCGAGGAGGCTGCGCGTATCGGCACTGACTTGCACGAGTTCCACAGACTGGTCGATGTCTGCCTCGGCGGGAAGCATCGCTCGTTGCGCAGCGGCCAGATCGAACAATTTCATCGCTATGTCGATCGAGTTACCCAGCGGATCAAGGTATTTCAGGTAAGTCCCTAATCGACTTGCCGCACTGGCATCGCGGCCGCTTTTCGAAAGGTCGTTCAAAGCAACACGCGCGCGCACAAAAGCCGTGCCAAGTTGGCCCCAGGCTTCGGGTGGCACCTCGCATTTCCCGAGGTATTCCGTAGCTATCGATTCGGCCGCCTTCGCAAGCGGCTTGTGTCGGTTGGCGTTCAGGATGCAGACATCTCGAATAATCTGGGCGAGGTCGATCGGCGCAGGCCGGTAGGCCTCGTGAATCGCTTTCGTGAGAATCGCCAAGGATTTGAAATCCTGGTCGGATTGGGCAAGCTGGTATGCCGGCTCAACGATGCTGATTGCAGAGGCTTTTGCAAGATTGAATGCCGCCTGGCCGTATCGCGCAAGGTCTTCGAGATCCTTGGGTGGCTGCGGTGATGGTGACCAATGCTCCAGGATCGAGTCCCTGATTACCTTGCGACACACTTTCTCGGCGTTACCACCAATGTCGAGTTGGGATTCCCAGTCTTTCGGAATGCTTTCGGTTGACGTCTTCGACTCCGGTGGCCAGGTGCCGAGCTGACGCAGCAGAGCGCTGGTGAGTTCTTGAGCCTGTTTTGTTGCCTCGCGCCGCAGGTAGTCGGCGAGCAACGGGGTGGTGAGGAGTGGCGAGGGCCGCAAATCTACTGCCAGCTCCGCGAGGCGCAGCCTGGCGTCGGTCCGCGCTTCCATACGGTCCTGATGGGCTCGGATCGCTCGTAGGTCAGCCGCGATCGACTGTGTGGTGATCGCAGCCAGATCCTTCGCCAGCCCCTCGACCAGCCCGAGCGGTTTGTCGACGTTGTCCGGGGGTGGCTCCTCCTTGAGGTCGGGCGCCGGCCCGGAGGACGGTACGACGAACAGCAGCACGCGGCGCACCGGGCGTTCGGCGGGCCGATCGAAAATCCGCTTGAGCACCACATTGATCGGCTGGTTGTCGAGCAGGCCACCATCGGCCACCCAGTGCGGGCGGGTGATGTTGGCGAAGTGCTTCATCGGCGGTCGGGCGGGCACCTCGCCGTTCTTGGGGATTCGTTCATCGAAGGGCACGAAGGAGGGCTCGAACGCGGCGGGAAATGACGCGGAGCTGCGAGCGGCCAGTGCCAGTGCCTCGGCCGTTTGTTTGTCTACTGCCGTGTCGCCTGTACGCGCTAGATCCTTCTCGGTGAAGGTGAAGATGCCGCGCCGGTCGACGTCCTGGACCACCGTGCCGAACGTGTCGGTGAACCTGCTTGTCTCCCCGTTGAGCAGGGTCGTCGTGACGTAGAGCGTGGTGGAGGGAACGTTCGGATTTTCCCGGGATGTGACGGGTGGGAACGGCCCGTCGATCAGATCGTGGATCTCTTTCGCCAATTCGCGGAGCATTCTTTCGTCGCCGTACAAGAGCGACGGGATGCTTTTGTCGGTCGGTTCTCTCAGGAGCTCGGTCAGCGCCCCCAGCTTCATCCAGATGTCGCGAAGCTTGCCGAGGTCGGCTCCTCTGACTCGTGACCACGCCAGCAGTGCCCCATTGATGCCACCCGCGCTCGTGCCGGACAGGATGTCGACATCGACGACCGTGTCGAGCAGCTTGATGAGTTTCAGATAAAGCTCGAGAGACTTTTCGGCTGGCCCACTTAGGGTGCCACGCTTCGGCTCGCCGCCTAGCCTGCGCCACTGTGACGCTTGTGCCAGCAAATTGATTTCACGCGCGACACCGGCCATCCATATGGCGAGACTGACACCGCCTGTCAGGGTGGTCGCAAGCCTGAGTTCCTGCGTCATTTCGGTCGGTTCAGACGACTCGGTGATATCCATAGCGCACCCCTTGATGTCGCCGGACCCGCTCAAATGCAGTGAGAAGCTAAGGTCCTAGATTGCCACGATTCCAGCAACGTTCATATTGAATCGACACAAATTTTTGTCGCATGGGAATTTGGTCGTCGGCCGATTCTCGGCAAATGCTGTGGCTGCCGCGAGGTGGCAGCCGTCCAGGAGGCGCGCGGCCACGCACCGTTTTGATAAGCCGTCCCGGCAGGTAGGCAACGTTGAACCGGCCGGACGAGTGAATGTGTCGGATCCAGAGCCTTAGAGCCCCAGAGCGACAGGCGCCGGCTTAAGACTCGCCGAGCCAACGAATGGAGGTGCGCATGCGCGCTGAAGAAGGCGACGAAACCGTCAACGATTACGCCAAAGAAGGAAAGCAAACACACGACCGGATCAAGGAAGCCCAGCGGGCGGGAAGCCCCTGAGAAGGGTCGTTCAGCGGATCGTCAAGCTCTTTCGTGGCGAACAGGATTCCCCACATTAATTGAGGTCGTCTTACGATCTCCTGATGACGACGGCTGCTGAACAGTTCTCCACCTCAGGGATGGGCGGCGTTCGCATCGTCGCTGACCGCCAGGGCGATCCGCTCGCGCGGGCCGTGGTGTTCCTGCACGGAGGAGGACAGACCCGACGCTCATGGGGCCGGGCGGCCGCCGCGGTTGCCAATCACGGCTGGCAAGCGGTGACGATCGATTTGCGGGGTCACGGCGAATCAGACTGGTCTAGCGAAGGCGACTATCGCGTCGTCAGCTTTGCCGGCGATGTCCAAGAAGTGCTGCGCGGCCTGCCTGCGAAACCGGTCCTGGTGGGTGCTTCCCTGGGAGGATTCACCTCGATGCTGCTGGCGGGCGAGCTCTCGCCGGGCATCGCCAGCGCGGTCGTTCTCGTCGACATCGTGCCCAACATGGAGCAATCCGGGGCCACGCGCATTCACAGCTTTATGGCTGACCGGGTGGAGTCAGGGTTCGCCTCACTAGAAGAAGTCGCCGACGCCATCGCCGAATACAATCCACATCGGCCCCGGCCAACCGATCTGGAGGGCCTGACCACCAACCTCCGCCGCCGCGGGGATCGTTGGTATTGGCACTGGGATCCTCAATTCATCAGCGGCGCTGCGGCGTTCCCGCCATTTGAGGTCACCGATGCCGATCGCATGCACACCGCCGTTGAGGCGATCCTGCGTAGCGGCGTGCCCATGCTTCTGGTTCGCGGTCAGGTGAGCGACTTGGTTAGCCAGGAACGCGCCGACGAATTCCTCGCGCGCTTCCCGCAGGTCGAGTTCACCGATGTCCGCGGTGCCGGACACATGGTCGCCGGCGATCGCAACGATATTTTCGCGGGAGCGGTGCTGGATTTTCTTTCCCGCCACGTCGACGCGGGCTAACGCCGCCTGAAGAGCGCGCCCGGCCATTGCGGTTGGCCTATCGCTGTCCCTAATATTTGTTCCGATGGGACCGCCACGCCGATGCATCGATGAGGTCGTCGGCATAACCGAATGGGATGGCCGATGACGACCGACGTCGAACTGCGTGACCGCGTGGCCCGCTTGGAAGCCCGAGCCGAGATCTTCGACTGCGTGCAGCGCTATGCGCGGGGTATCGACCGACGTGATCGGCCGCTTTTGCGCTCGGCTTATCACGACGACGCGGTCGACGACCACGTCGGATTCGTTGGCCCCGTAGAGGATTTCATCGACTGGGCGTTGGCGTACCACTCCACGCAGACGCGGCATCAGCACTACCTGCTCAACCACACGGCGGAGGTCGACCGCGACGAGGCGCACGCCGAGACCTACTACCTATTCGTTGGCACCGATCGCGAGCCGGTCAATCACATGACCATCTCGGGTGGCCGCTACGTGGATCGCCTCGAGCGGCGCGACGGCCGCTGGGCGATCGTCGACCGAGTGTGCGTCGCCGAGTGGATCGCAGACTCGACGAATCTGATCAGCGAGGAAGTCCTCGCGCTGCTCGCCGACATCAAAGGCGCCGCGCACGATCGCAGCGACCCTTCCTACCTCCGCCCGCTGAGGGCAAACCGGCCCGGCGCGAACACGTAATAGCGGTCCGTCGCTCCGCTGACCAGCACCAAGCCATTGACGGGCTGGTAGCATCCTGGGCCGACAAGAGGGGAGCGGCGTGGCGATAGCGTGGTTGCGCAGGTTGGGGCTGGTCGTTGCCATGATGATGGCCGCGACGGTGTTTGCGAATACGGCTGCGGCAGAGGCCCCGCCGTCGCCTGGCGTGCGGGTCGATGATGAAACAAGCAAGTGCACAGCGGGTTTCGCGGCTCAGGGCAATGATGGCAGCTATTACTTGCTTACTAGCGGACACTGCGACGCGCACGACGGTTCGGTATGGACCTACGGTGAGAGCACCCCGCTCGGGACGATCACCGCCAGTGAGAAAGAGGGCGACAAGCGGGACGCCGCGATCATTCGGCTGGTTCCCGCCGTCGGTGCGCCATCCGGTGGTGTCGGCGGCAGACCGGTCCGGGATGTGTTGAACCGCCCCGAAATCAAGATGGGTATGCCCTTCTGCAAGTTGGGTGCGGTCACCGGGGAGACCTGCGGCACGATCACCGAGGTCGACGGCGATGTGGTCGAAGCCAGCGTGTTCAGTCTGAACGGTGACAGTGGGAGTCCTGGCTACGTGAAGAACGACGACGGGACCGTCAGCGCCGTTGGCATCTTGATGTCCTCCCCAGACGGTGACGACAACACCACGTACTTCACCCTCGTGCAGCCGCTGCTGGGCAAGTGGGGAATACAGGTTCTGCCCTGACGTGAGCCCAGCAACCGGGGGAGCGCGAGTTACCGTTTCGCCAAGCTTGGTATGGGGTATCTACCGGACCGGTGTCTTG
>JAVROG010000570.1:0-2974 GCA_032162865.1 Mycobacterium sp.
GAAGGTGAACGGGCCGACGCTGGCGCCGTCACCGATGGTTGCCGACGTCCCGTGGGTGCGGCAGACCGTGGCGCTGTTGCCGACCTGGACGTCGTTCAGGGTGGTGTCCGGCCCGACGATGCAGCGCCCGCCGATCTGGGTGCGGCCCAGCAGCTGGGTGCCGGGGTGGATGACGGTGTCACGGCCGATCGTCACGTCGACGTCGATCCAGGTGCTCGCCGGATCGACCACGGTCACACCGGCCAGTTGGTGAGTTGCCACGATCCTACGGTTGAGCTCGGCGCCCAGCTCGGCGAGTTGAACGCGGTTGTTGATGCCCGCGACCACGGCGCTGTCGTCGATGTGTCGGGCGCTGACCGTTTGGCCGTCGCGACGCAGGATCGCGATTACGTCGGTCAGGTAGAGCTCTTGCTGGGCGTTGTTGGAGCTCAGCCGGCTCAGCGCCGACCGCAGCGCGGCGATGTCGAATGCGTAGACGCCGGTGTTGACCTCGCGGATCCCGCGCTGCGAGGTGGTCGCGTCGGTCTGCTCGACAATCGCCATCACTTCGTTGTCCTGGGTGCGCAGGATGCGGCCGTAGCCGTGCGGGTCGTCGAGCGTGGTGGTCAGCACCGTCACCGCCGCCCCCTGACCGTGCTCGGCCGCACTGTGGGTGGCGATCAGGTCGGCCAGGGTGTCGGCGTCGAGTAGCGGAGTGTCGCATGCGGCGACGACGACGATGCCGGCGTAGTCCTCGGGCAGCGCGGACAGCCCGCACAGCACCGCATGCCCGGTCCCCAACGGTTCATCCTGCAGCGCGACGTCGATGGTGCGGCCCAGGCTGTCGGCCAGCTCGGCGACCAGCGGGGAAATGCGCTGGTGACCGTGGCCGAGCACCACGACCAGGTGCTGCGGCGCAAGCTTGGTCATCGCGTGCAGTGAGTGCGACAACATGCTGCGCCCGCCAATGGTGTGCAGCACCTTCGGGGTGTCTGACCGCATCCGGGTGCCGGGGCCGGCCGCTAGGACCAGGACCGCGGTGTCACCACGAAACGTCATCAACTCTCCTTAAGTTGGATTTCTCTCACGCGAACCGGCGGGCGCAGGGCCGACACGCCGTCCAGGGTGACATTTCTCCGGTGCTCGAGGCAAAAGTGCGTGCATGGAAGCTCCGTCGCCAGGACTCGAACCTGAACTTTCTGAACCAAAATCAGAGGTGCTGCCGATTACACCACGACGGATTACGCATCAACGGCTCGTGAGCCGCCGATGTGACTTTAGTCTGCCGAAAATGCCGTCCGCTTGCGGCTTCAGGAGGCGGCAAAGAACGCCAGGCTCTCGCCCGCGTCAAAATGCGCTATCAGATGCGATAGCGCATTTCAGGCGGAGGTCACCCCGCCGACTGGCTACGCTGATGACGTGGCTGAACCGGAAAAAGCGCCGGATAAAGACGTGCGGACACCGCGCGCCCGAATGACCGGCAGCGAGCGCCGGCACCAACTCATCGGTATTGCCCGATCCCTTTTCGCCGAACGCGGCTACGACGGGACCTCGGTCGAAGAGATCGCCCAGCGCGCCAATGTCTCCAAACCCGTCGTCTACGAGCACTTCGGCGGCAAAGAGGGCTTGTACGCCGTCGTCGTCGACCGGGAAATGTCGGCACTGCTGGACGGCATCACCTCGTCGTTGACGAACAATCGATCCCGAGTGCGCGTCGAGTTGGTCGCGCTGGCCTTGCTCACCTACGTCGAAGAACGCACCGACGGTTTCCGGATCATGATCCGCGACTCGCCCGCCTCGATCAGTTCGGGCACCTATTCCAGCCTGCTCAACGACGCCGTCAGCCAGGTCAGCTCCATCCTGGCCGGCGATTTCGCCCGCCGCGGTCTGGACCCCGATCTGGCGCCGTTGTACGCCCAGGCGCTGGTGGGTTCGGTGTCGATGACGGCCCAGTGGTGGCTCGACGCACGCGAGCCGAAGAAGGAAGTGGTTGCCGCGCACCTGGTCAACCTGATGTGGAACGGCCTGACCCATCTAGAGGCCGATCCCCAGCTACGGGACGAGTAGTCGAGTTGAAGGGGCGTCGAAGTTGGGATCGGTAGCCACGCGCGCCAGGTAGTCGTTGGTGAATCGCCCGCACTCGACGAAGGGGTCAACATGTCTCTGCCCGCCAGCTCGCAGCGCAGAATAGCAAGCATTGCGGGGCTAGCAGCAATCCCGCTGGCGGTCGCGGGTCTGACGCCGGCCGCACCCGCCCAGGCCGAACAAGGGAACTGCCCGCGACTGCAAGCCTGCACCACGTGGTGTCCGGGTGACCCCAATCCGGCCGGCCGGCCGGTGCCGTGGGACGGCGGTGTCTGCCACGACTACTACTGGGACTCCTACTGAGACGTGGGGACCGGCCAGTTCTACTCCTGGGCCACGATGCCCTGGTAGGCAACTAACCACGGGGCAGATGGTGGCGAGCCGCTGCGCCCCGGCTTGCCGCGCTTGCGATCGGCTCCGCCTGATGGTGGCGACCCGCTGCGCCCGGCTCCGCCGCGCTTGCGATCGCCACGGCCGCGCTTGCGCTAACCACGGTCCCGGGCCAGCAGGTCGGCGATCGTCTCGCGCCGGACCAGCTCGCGGACCCGGCCTCGGTTGACCCCCACCAGCGGAGGTCGGCCCACCAGGTTGTAGGTCGAGGCCATGCTGTGGTGGTAGGCGCCGGTGCACGCCACGGCGAGCAGATCGCCGGGATGGAGGTCGGCCGGTAGCTCGATATCGCGGGCGATGACGTCCCCGGCTTCACAATGCCGGCCGACCACGGTGACCACCTGCCTGGCCACCATCGGGTGGCGGTTGGCCAGAGCGACCGTGTACTGCGCGCCATACAGCGCCACCCGCGGGTTGTCGCTCATGCCGCCGTCGACCGCGACGAAGGTGCGGCCGCCGGGTCGCGTCTTCACCGAACAGACCCGGTAGAGCGTGACGCCGGCCCGGGCACTGATGGCCC
>JAVROG010000571.1:0-3623 GCA_032162865.1 Mycobacterium sp.
CGTCGTACGCGTCGGTGGTGCCCAACCTCGCCCATGCGTGCGGTCACGACGCGCACACCGCGATCCTGCTGGGAGCCGCGCTGGCGCTGGCGTCGGTGCCCGAACTGCCGGTCGGCGTGCGGCTGATATTCCAGGCCGCCGAGGAGCTGATGCCCGGCGGCGCGATCGATGCCATCGCGGCGGGTGCGTTGACGGGGGTGTCGCGGATCTTCGCGCTGCACTGCGATCCCCGACTCGAGGTCGGAAAGGTCGCCGTGCGGCTGGGGCCGATCACCTCGGCGGCCGACCAGATCGAGATCACGCTGTATTCGCCCGGCGGCCACACCTCGCGCCCGCACCTGACCGCCGACCTGGTTTACGGGATGGGCACGTTGATCACGGGCCTGCCCGGCGTGCTGTCGCGCCGCATCGACCCCCGCGCCAGCACCGTATTGGTGTGGGGCGCGGTCAATGCGGGCGTGGCGCCCAATGCGATTCCGCAAACCGGCGTGCTGGCCGGCACCGTGCGCACCGCCAGCCGTCAGACCTGGATCGATCTCGAGGGAATCATCCGCGAATCCGTCACGGGGCTGTTGTCGCCGCTGGCGATCGAGCACACCATGGTGTACCGGCGCGGTGTGCCGCCGGTAGTCAACGAGGACGTCGCGACACGAATCCTCACTCACGCCATCGAAGCCGTCGGCCCCGACGTGCTGGCCGATACCCGGCAGTCCGGTGGCGGTGAAGACTTTTCCTGGTACCTCGAAGAAATTCCCGGCGCGATGGCGCGGCTGGGCGTGTGGTCGGGCGAAGGGTCGCAGGTGGATCTGCATCAGCCGACGTTCGACCTCGACGAGCGAGCGCTGGCCATCGGTGTGCGGGTGATGGTGAACATCATCGAGCAGTCCGCCGCTTTCTGAGCGGTCGCTCGCGCTCGCGGTCTGAAAGGGCGAGAAAAGCTACGCGCCCGTACCCGGACCGATGTTGCGAGCCGGACGGGTGCGAAGGTCGTGCACGTAATCTGCCGGCGCGCCCGCGGTTTCGGCGGCGTCGGCCATCACCCCCAGGTAGCGCGCCGACGGCAGCCCGCCCTCCCAGGCGTCCAGTACGTACAGCCATGCCAAAACGGGGTCGATGTCGGTGTCCGACGACTCGCGCTCCACTCGGCACCGGATTTTCTGGTGGACGCCGAACTCAGAGCCTTCCCACCGGTCCAGGTTCATCTCGTCCGCCGGCGTCATGTCGTAGAGCACGACGAACACCCGCGAATCGGGGTCTTCGACCACCGTGGCCAGCGCACCCTCCCAGCCGATGTCCTCGCCGCCGAACGTCAGCCGCCAACCCGGTAACCAGCCGGTTCCGGCCATCGGGGAGTGCGGTGCACGCTCGAGCATCTGCTCGGGATGCATGTTCGATCCGTAAGCGGCGTAGAGCGGCACGGGGAAAGCTTAAACGCCTCGCACCGAAGCGCTCCCCAGGTTCCCGTTGCCAACGGGTCAGATCGTCCCCGCCACCTGACTTCACGCCGCGAAGTGCTCTGCATGTTCAGGGTCGCCCCGCTAGGTTTGGGTCTGTGCTGACCCGCATCGTGATCCTCGGTGGAGGCCCGGCTGGGTACGAGGCCGCGCTGGTAGCCGCCACCTCACATCCCGACTCGACCCACGTCACAATCATCGACTCCGACGGCATCGGCGGCGCGGCCGTCTTGGACGACTGTGTGCCGTCCAAGACGTTCATCGCGTCCACCTGGCTGCGCACCGAACTGCGCCGTGCGCCGCGGCTGGGCTTCGACATCGACATCGACGACGCCAAGATCTCGTTGCCGCGAATCCATGCCCGGGTCAAGCGGCTTGCCGGCGAGCAATCCGCCGACATCGCCGCTTCCCTGCAAAGCGCGGGAGTGGAGCTGGTCGCGGGTCGGGGTGAATTGGTCGACCCCAGCCCCGGGCTGGCCTGCCACCGCTTGAAGGCGACCGCGTCCGACGGCACCGTCAGCGAGCACGAAGCCGACGTCGTGCTGATCGCCACGGGCGCCAGCCCCCGCGTGCTGCCGTCGGCCCAACCCGACGGCGAGCGAATTCTGACCTGGCGCCAGCTCTACGACCTGGAGGCGCTGCCGGAACATCTGATCGTGGTGGGTTCTGGGGTCACCGGCGCCGAGTTCGTGCACGCCTATACCGAATTGGGTGTCCAGGTGTCGGTGGCCGCCAGCCGGGACCGGGTGCTGCCCTACGAGGACGCGGACGCCGCCGCGGTCCTGGAAGAGTCGTTCGCCGAACGCGGGGTGCAGCTGTTCAAGAACGCGCGGGCGGAATCGGTCACGCGGACCGAGAACGGCGTCCTGGTCACGATGACCGACGGCCGCACGGTCGAGGGTAGCCACGCCCTGATGACAATCGGCTCGGTTCCCAACACCAGCGGCCTCGGGTTGGAACGCGTCGGCATCGAGCTGGGCGCCGGCGACTACCTCAAGGTGGACCGGGTGTCGCGGACGTCGGTGCCCTGTATCTATGCCGCGGGCGACTGCACTGGTCTGCTGCTGTTGGCCTCGGTGGCCGCCATGCAGGGCCGGATCGCGATGTATCACGCGCTGGGCGAGGGCGTCAGCCCGATCCGACTGCGCACGGTCGCGGCAACGGTGTTCACCCGGCCGGAGATCGCCGCCGTCGGCGTGCCGCAATCGGCGATCGATGACGGGTCGTTCAGCGCGCGAACCATCATGCTGCCGCTGCACACCAATGCGCGGGCCAAGATGTCGGGGCTGCGGCAGGGTTTCGTCAAGATCTTCTGCCGGAAATCGACCGGCGTGGTGATCGGCGGGGTGGTGGTGGCACCAATCGCCTCGGAGCTGATCCTGCCGATCGCCGTGGCCGTGCAGAACCGGATCACAGTCAACGAATTGGCGCAGACGCTGGCCGTTTACCCGTCCTTGTCCGGTTCGATCACCGAGGCCGCCCGCCGCCTGATGGCGCATGACGATCTGGACTAACGCTGACTCGAGGACGCAAAGCAACTAGCCTGGGCTGAGCACCGTTACCGACGAGTAACCGACAGGAGTCTGTTGTCGTGAGCAACCCGATCCACGGACCGGAGAACGAGCCGCCTGCATGGTTGGGTCCGGAGCAGCGCGCAGTGGCCTGGCAGCGACTCGGTACTGAGCAATTCGACGTGGTGGTCATCGGCGGCGGGGTGGTGGGGTCCGGCTGCGCGCTGGATGCCGCCACCCGCGGACTCAAAGTGGCTTTGGTCGAGGCGCGAGACTTGGCGTCGGGCACGTCGAGCCGATCCTCAAAGATGTTCCACGGCGGACTGCGCTATCTCGAACAGCTGGAATTCGGCCTGGTCCGTGAGGCGCTCTACGAGCGGGAGCTGTCGCTCACCACCCTGGCACCGCATCTGGTCAAGCCGCTGCCTTTCTTGTTCCCGCTGACCAAGCGTGGCTGGGAACGCCCGTACATGGCCGCGGGCATTTTCCTGTACGACAGTCTCGGTGGCTCGAAATCTGTTCCCGCGCAAAAACATATGACCCGCGCAGGTGCATTGCGGTTGAGCCCTGGGTTGAAACGCAGCTCGTTGATCGGCGGAATTCGCTACTACGACACCGTCGTCGACGACGCCCGGCACACCATGACGGTCGCGCGCAC
>JAVROG010000572.1:0-19511 GCA_032162865.1 Mycobacterium sp.
GCGGTGGCGCGGCTGGACTCACTTTCGGCGGCAACGGGTTTCAAGGTCGATGACGTGCTTCGGGTCGCGAAGTGCCACCCCGGCTCACCCGGAGTGCGTCGACTGGAGGTTGCGCTGGAGCTGGTCGACCCGGGCTCGCAGTCTCCGCGGGAAAGCTATTTGCGGCTGCTGCTCATCGACGCTAGCCTGCCTCGGCCGCAGACCCAGATACCGGTGCTGGATGTGGACCGTGTCCCCGTTGCCTACCTAGACCTGGGCTGGCCCGAATATCTGGTGGCGGTCGAGTACGACGGCGGCCACCATCAAACGGACCGGCGTCAGTATCTCAAAGACATTCGCCGGCTCGAGATGCTAGAGCGGATGGGATGGATTATCGTCCGAGTCGTGGCCGAAGACCGGCCCGCTGACATCCTGCGCCGGGTCCGGGCGGCCATCGCGGAATCGATTGCGCGCTCACGGCTTTGAGTGTGCGCGTGGGGTGGGATCGCGGCGCCGTTACCGCCCTGGACGCGCACTCGAAGCCCTGGACGCACACTCGACGCCCCGTAAAAGCCCGAACACTCAGCGAAAACTTAGGTTTGCGCGCAACAGTTGATCCATGTCCGGGCAGTCCACGCGATGGATCACGACGGCCCGCGTGCTGCGCCGGACCGGGTTCGGGGCTACGGGCGCCGAAGTGGATGCGGTGGTTGGCCAGGATTGGCCGGCCTACGTCGATGCCGCCCTGGCCACCAACCCCGACGCCGATCGCGGCGCGATCGCGACCCCGATGCCGACGCTGCCCCCGCCGCAACCACCCGGTAGAGGCGCAACGTCCGCGGCCCGCACGCAGTACCGACGCCAACTGTCAGAGCAGAACGACGAGCTGACGCGGTGGTGGCTGAGCCGCATGATCGCCGCCGAGCTGCCCCTGCACGAGAAGCTGACCCTGTTGTGGCACAACCACTTTGCCACCTCTGCCCAAAAGGTGCGGATTGCGGCGTACATGGCCGCGCAGAACCAGAAGCTGCGCACCCTGGCTCTGAGCGACTTCCGCACGCTGGCGTACACGATGCTCACCGACGCGGCCATGCTGCGCTGGCTGGACGGACAGCTCAACACCGCCAAGGCCGCCAACGAGAACCTGGCCCGCGAATTCATGGAACTTTTCGCGCTGGGCCACAACAACGGCTACACCGAGGATGACGTGCGGGCGGGCGCCCGAGCACTGACCGGTTGGACCATAGGCGACGGCCGGCCGGTCTTGGTCTCCCGGCGGCACGACCCCACACCGAAGACGCTGTTCGGCGTCACCGCCGCCTTCGATGCGGCCGGGTTCTGCGACGCGGTACTCGCCCAGCCGCATTCGGCGGCCCACGTCGCCGGACGCTGGTGGCAACAATTGGCGTCCGACGAACCGGCATCGCCCCCAGTGCTCGACCGAATCGTCACCGCCTACGGCCCGAATCGCGACCTCAAGGCCCTCACCCGCGCCGTCCTGACCGCGGACGAATTCACCGGCGCCCGGGCGACCGTCGTCAACACCCCCGTCGAATGGCTGGTCGGCGTGGTACGCGCGCTTCGGGTTTCGCCCGAGGCCCACGGAAAACTGCTGGACAAAGCCCTCAAAGCACTGGGGCAGCGACCATTCTTCCCCACCGACGTCAACGGCTGGCCACGCGGCCAGGTCTGGCTGTCGACCGCGTCGGCACGCACGAGGCTGCGCACGGCGATTGCCCTGGCCCGGGACGCCGACCTGTCGACAATTGAAAGTACCGCCGCCGGCGAGCGGATCGACGCGGTCGGCTACCTGATCGGGGTGGGTGCGTGGACCGACCGGACAGTTGACGCCCTGCGACCGTTGATCCGCAATCCGGCGCAGCTGATCACCGCCGCTGTCAACACACCCGAATACCTGACCTCCTAGCGAGATTGCCTATGTCTGAGTTCAATCGCCGCAGATTCCTGGTCGCCGGGGCGGGTGTCGGCGCGGTGGGTCTGCTGTCCGGAGCGGTGGCAGTCGGTTGGGACGACCTGCTGCGTGCGGCACACGAGCGACCGCTGGCCGACAACGTCGGCGTGCTGGTCATCGTCACGCTCTACGGCGGCAATGACGGACTCAATACCGTCATTCCTTACGCCGACAACGCATATCACGATGCCCGTCCAGAGTTGGCCTATGCCCCGGAAGACGTCTTGCACCTCGACGACCAGCTCGGACTCAACCCCGCAATGCGCGGGCTGGCTCAGCTCTGGGACAAGCGGCAACTCGCGATTGTGCGGGGAGTGAGCTATCCCAAACCCGATCACAGCCACTTCCGCTCCATGGATATCTGGCAGACCGCCTCGCCGGCCGAACCCGTTTCGACGGGCTGGATCGGCCGCTGGCTCGACGCCACCGGCGACGACCCGCTGCGCGCGGTCAGCATCGGCAGCGTGCTGCCTCTGCTCGCAGTGGGCGAAAAGCAGACGGCAGCAGCGCTTTCGACAACCACGTTGCCCGCCGGGCACGGCGGCAACACAGACGTCTTTCAGTCGACCATCCAAGCCCTCGGTGTCGACGACCCCGACGACAGACCCGCAATGGCGGCGGTGCGGCGGTCCTATCGCGCGGCCCGAACCACCGAAGCGACCTTCGCGTCGATCACCGCGAACGACAACGAAAACAATGCTCTGGCCGCCCGGCTGAGCATGGTGGCAGGCGCGATTGTGGCCCGAGTGCCGACCCGGGTATACATGGTGCACCTCGGGGGTTTCGACACGCATGCCGGCGAACGCGGCACCCAGCAACGGCTACTACAAACCTTCGATGCGGCAGTCACACCGTTCCTGCAGCAGATGGCCGCAGATCCCTGCGGCCGCAACGTGGTGGTGCTGGCGCATTCGGAGTTCGGACGCCGGGTAGCCGCCAATGCGTCGCAGGGCACCGACCACGGCACCGCAGGACCGGTCTTCCTCGCCGGTGCACCGGTCAAAGGTGGGTTCTACGGCGAGGAGCCCAGCCTCACCAACCTCGACCACGGAGATCTGAAGTACACCAGCGACTTCCGCGACATCTACCACGAACTCCTGGTGCGCACCCTGGGCACCGACCCTGCCCCGGCGGTTGGCAACGGCCGAGTCAACCTCGGTTTCTTATAGCAAGCCTGCACAATCGCGGGCGATGGCCAGTTCCTCGTCGGTCGGCACCACCAGCACCGCTATCCGGGAATTGTCGGTGGAGATGCGGCGTGCGCCCGAGCCGGCGGCGGCGTTGCGTTCTTCGTCGAGTTCGATTCCCAGCTCGACCAGTCCCGCCAGTGCATCGCGGCGTACCGCCGCGTCGCGCTCGCCGATCCCCGCAGTGAAGCTCAGCACATCGGTATGGCACAGCACGGCCAGGTAGGCGCCGATGTATTTGCGCAGCCGATGAATGAACACGTCATACGCCAGTTTCGCGGCACTGTCGCCGGATTCGATCATCGACCGCAGTCGGCGGAAGTCGTACTCGCCAGCCAGGCCCTGCACCCCGGACCGTTTGTTGAGCATCGACTCGATCTCGTCCACACCCATCTTCGCGGTACGCCATAGGTAACTGAATACGCCCGCGTCGATGTCGCCGCTGCGGGTGCCCATCACCAGACCCTCCAACGGCGTTAAGCCCATCGATGTTTCGACCGGGCGGCCGCCCGCGATCGCAGAAGCTGACGCTCCGTTACCCAGGTGCAGCACAATCTGGTTCACGCTGTCCAGCTTCCTGCCCAGGAAAGCGGCAGCCTGTTCGCTGACGTACTCGTGCGACGTGCCGTGAAAGCCGTAACGGCGGATCTGCCAGGTGTCGGCCAGCTCTCGGTCGATGGCGTAAGTCGCGGCTGCCGCGGGTAGGTGGTGAAAGAACGCGGTGTCGAACACCGCGATCTGGGGAACGTCAGGCAGCAGTTTTCGCGCCACCTCGATGCCCTGCACCGCGGCCGGATTGTGCAACGGGGCCAGTGGCGAGAGCTCCTTGAGTTTGTCGATTACCTCGTCGTCGAGCAAGGTGGGTCGATGAAACTGATTGCCGCCGTGGACTACCCGATGCCCGACCGCCACCAGCCCACAGCTGTGCAGGTCGATGCCGTCGTCGGCCAGCATGTCGAACGCGCGGCGCAACGCCACTTCGTGGTCCGGCACCAACGACGACGCTTCGCCGATCTGTTCGACGGCGCCGGCCGCCCGCGACGTGCCGGAGTCAGGTTCGACGAGCTGGAACTTCAGCGAAGATGAGCCGGAATTGATCACCAACACGCAGCGGTCAGTCATGCAGGGCCTGCGCTTGAATCGCGGTGATCGCAACGGTATTGATGATGTCCTCTACCAGCGCTCCTCGGGACAGGTCGTTGACCGGCTTGCGTAAACCCTGCAGCACCGGGCCGATGGCGATGGCACCCGCCGAACGCTGCACCGCCTTGTAGGTGTTGTTGCCGGTGTTGAGGTCGGGAAAGATCAGCACCGTGGCGCGGCCGGCCACCGGCGAATCCCGCATCTTGGTGGCGGCCACCGACGGGTCCACCGCGGCGTCGTATTGAATGGGGCCTTCGACGAGGAGCTGCGGATCCCGGGAACGCACTAATTCCGTTGCCGCCCTGACCTTGTCGACGTCGGCACCCGAACCCGAGGTACCGGTGGAGTAGGACAACATGGCCACCCGCGGGTCGATGCCGAACTGCGCGGCGGTGCGGGCCGACGAGATAGCGATATCGGCGAGTTGCTCGGGCGTCGGATTGGGCACGATCGCGCAGTCACCGTAGGCCAGCACCCGGTCTGGCAGGCACATCAGGAAAATGCTCGACACCGTGGACACGTCGGGAACCGTCCGGATGATTTCCAGTGCCGGACGCACGGTGTGCGCGGTGGTGTGAGCGGCGCCGGACACCATGCCGTCGGCCATGCCGTTATACACCATCATGGTGCCGAAATACGTGGCGTCGTTCATGATTTCGCGGGCGTGCTCGAGGGTCACCCCCTTGGCCTTGCGCAGATCCGCGTACTGTTCGGCGAACTGATCGTGCAAGTCGCTGGAACACGGGTCTATCACCGCCGCACCCTCCAAGCTGACGCCGAGTTCGGCGGCACGCGAACGTACTTGGGATTCGTCGCCTAAAATCGTCAGCTCGGCGACACAGCGCTGCAGCAGACGGCCCGCGGACTTGAGGATCCGGTCGTCGTCACCTTCGGGCAGCACGATGCGTTTATGCGCATCTCGGGACCGCTGCTGCAACTGGTGGGTGAACATATGCGGTGTGACGACCGTCGGGATGGGGATGGCGAGCTGCTCCATCAGGTCCGCCACGTCGACGTGACGGTCCACCAGCTCCAACGCCGTGTCGATCTTGCGCTGCGAGGACGCGGTGAGCCGACCGCGGGCCGAGGCCGCCGCGCTGGCGGTGTCGTAGGTGCCCAGGGTGGTGGCGACGATGGGTAACCGCAGTCGAAGACCGGAGACCAGGGCCGCGATCGAGGGGTGCAATTCGAACCCGCCGTTGAGGACAATGCACGACAATGACGGAAAGCCTTCGGCCGCATGGGCGCTGGCAACGGCGAGCACCACGTCCGAGCGATCGCCAGGGGTGATCACCGCCATTCCGTCGCGCAGCCGTTCCAGCACATGATCGGCGGTCATCCCGGCGACCATCACACCCATCACCTCACGTTGGGCCAGCTCTGTGTCACCGCGCACGGGGGTCCCGTTCACCGCCGTGGTCAGTTCGGCCACCGTCGGCGCGGACAACACCGGCTCCTCGGGCAGGACGAAACTGCGCGGAGTGAACTTTCGCAGTGCCTGCGCAACGGCTTCCAGGTCCGCCGGTTCGCATCGGTTGGCCACCACTGCCGCGGTGTGAGCCCGCTGCGCCGAAAGTTCGGCCAAACAGACCTCGACGACACTGGCGACCTCATCGGGTGTTCGATTCTTGCCGCGTACGGTCAACAGCACTGGCGCGCCCAGGTTTACGGCGATCCGGGCGTTGACCGCAAGCTCCGCCGGGCTGGTAACGTCCGTGTAGTCGCTCCCGACGATCACCACCGCATCGCATTTCTCCGCGACCGCATGGAACGCGTCGACGATGCTGGTGATCGCGGCATCGTTGTCGTCGTGCAACTGCTGGTAAGTGACCCCGACACACTGTTCATACGTCAGGCCGGCGGTGGAGTGCTCCAGCAGCAGTTCCAGGATGTAGTCGCGCTCCTCACCCAGACGCGTGATCGGCCGGAACACAGCTACTTTGGCGACCGTCGCGGTCAACCGGTGCATCAAACCGAGCGCGATCGTCGACTTGCCGGTCTCGGATTCCGGCGCCGCGATGTAGATGCTAGACGCGGACCGCGCCGGCTTTTCAGCCAAGTTTGCGCAACCTGGGCGCCAGGTCCTTTTCAAACAGCTCCAGGAATCGGCGCTGGTCGTGTCCCGGAGCGTGGAACACCAGGTGGTTGAGACCCCACCCCACGTATTGGCCAACCTTTTCCACGGCCTCGTCGGGGTCCGAGGACACGATCCAGCGCTTGGCGACCTGCTCGATGGGAAGCTCGTTGGCGGCCTTCTCCATCTCGAGGGGGTCGTGAATGCTGGTCTTCTGCTCGGCGGTCAACGACAGCGGCGCCCAGAACCGGGTGTTCTCCAGGGCCAGGTCCGGGTCGGTGTCGTAGGAGATCTTGATTTCGATCATTCTGTCGATGTCGTCGGGATTCTTGCCCGCCGCCTCGGCACCCTCCCGCATCGCGGGGATGAGCTTGTCCTTATACAGCTCCTCACCCTTGCCCGACGTGCAGATGAAGCCGTCGCCGGCGCGACCCGCGTACTTGGCCACCTGCGGTCCGCCCGCGGCGATGTAGATCGGAATGCCGCCCTCGGGCACGTCGTAGATGGAAGCGCCCTTGGTGCGGTAATACTCGCCCTCGAAATCGACGCGGTCACCGAGCCACAGCTCGCGCATCAGCCGCACCGATTCGCGCAGCCGCGCGTAGCGCTCCTTGAACTCCGGCCAGTCGCCCTCGTATCCGGTGGCGATTTCGTTGAGCGACTCCCCGGTGCCGACGCCGAGGAAGATGCGATCCGGGTAGAGACACCCCATGGTCGCGAAGGCCTGTGCGATGACGGCAGGGTTGTACCGAAAAGTCGGCGTGAGTACCGAGGTACCCAGCTGCAGCCGTTCGGTGCGCTCACCGACGGCGGTCATCCAGGCCAGCGAGAACGGCGCATGGCCGCCTTCGTGCCGCCACGGCTGGAAGTGATCGCTGACGGTGGCGCTGTCCATGCCGTGCGCTTCGGCGAGGACGGCCAGTTCGACGAGCTCACGAGGTGCGAATTGTTCAGCAGACGCCTTGTATCCGAGTTTCAGTTCAGCCACGAGTCTTTTCTACTCCTCTGCTGTCAGTCGCGACCCGCTGCGTCCGGCTTCGCCGCGCTTGCGATCGCTTCTACACTCACGGACATGGCTGGGCAGACGGAGCTGGTTCAGATCACCGACAAGGTTCACCTCGCCCACGGGCCTGCGGTCAACTGGGTGTTGGTGACCGACGACACCGGCGTCATGTTGATCGACGCCGGCTATCCCGGCGACCGCGAAGAGGTGCTGAATTCGTTGCGCAAGCTGGGCTTCGACCCCGGCGACCTGCGCGCCATCCTGCTCACGCACGCCCACATCGACCACCTGGGCACCGCGATCTGGTTCGCCCGCGAGCACGGCACCCCGGTGTATTGCCACGCCGACGAGGTGGGGCACGCCAAACGCGAATACCTGGAACAGGTGTCGGTCCTCGATCTCGCGCTACGGATCTGGCGGCCGCGCTGGGCGGTGTGGACCGCGCACGTGGTGCGCAGCGGCGGCCTGCTCCGCGACGGGATCCCCACCGCCCAGCCACTGACCCCCGAGGTCGCGGCCGGGCTGCCGGGCCACCCGGAACCCGTTTTCAGTCCCGGCCACACCAACGGGCACTGCTCGTATCTGGTGGACGGAGTGCTGGCCAGCGGCGACGCGCTGATCACCGGCCATCCGTTGTTGCGTCACGACGGGCCGCAGCTGCTCCCGGCCATCTTCAGCTACAGCCAGGAGAACTGCATTCGCAGTCTGTCGGCGCTTGCTGTGCTGGAGACCGACCTGCTGGCGCCCGGCCACGGCCCGCTCTGGCGCGGCCCGATTCGCGAAGCGACGGACGAGGCGCTGAAGAAAGCCTAGTTGCGCTAGGCCGTCAGGCCCAGGTGCTCGCGCAAGGTTTCCCCGTCGTACTCGGTGCGGTACGCATTGCGTTCCTGCAGTAACGGCACCACCCGGTCGACGAATTCGTCCAGGCCGTGCGGCGTCAGGTGTGGCACCAGGATGAATCCGTCGCAGGCGTCGGCCTGGATGTAGCGATCGATCTCGTCGGCGATGTGGGCGGCGGTGCCGACGAACTGCTCTCGGCTGGTGACCGCGATGATCAACTCGCGGATGGACAGGTTTTCCGCCTCGGCTCGGTCCCGGAAACGTCGCGCCACCGCGACCGGGTCACCGTGGCGTACCCGGCCCTGGGTGATATCGCTGTCGACGATCGGATCGAAGTCGGGTAGTGGCCCGTCGGGGTCGAAGTCGCCGAGCTCGCGGCCCCACACCTGCTCGAGCATCGCGATCGCAGTCGCGCCACTGACCTGTTGGTGGCGGATGTGTCGCGCCTTGTCCTGTGCCTCGGCATCGGTGTCACCGAGGACGAACGTGGCTGCCGGAAAAACCTTCAGCTGATCGGGATCTCGACCGAAAGACCGTGCCCGGCCCTTCATGTCGGCGTAGTACCGCTGGCCGTCCTCGAGTGACCCGTGCAGGGTGAACAAGGCGTCGGCATACCGGGCGCCGAACCCCCGGCCCTCGTCGGAGTCGCCGGCCTGCAGCAACACCGGATGGCCCCGCGGCCCGGCCGGTAACGTCGCGAAACCGCGCACGTCGAATTGCGAACCCGAGTATTGGACACTGCGGATGCCCTCCGGATCGACGTAGACCTCGGCGGCGACATCGGAAACCACGGCGTCGGGAGCCCAGCTGTCCCAGAACTGACGGGTCACGGTGACGAACTCCTCCGCCCGCCGGTAGCGGTCGGCCTGCTCGAGAAAACCGCCGCGGCGGAAGTTCGCCCCGGTGAACGCATCCGATGAGGTGACGATGTTCCAGCCGGCCCGCCCACCGGACAGATGATCGAGCGTCGCGAATTGCCTTGCCACTTCGAATGGTTCGTTGAAGGTGGTGTTGATCGTTCCGGTGAGCCCGATCCGGTCGGTGACCCCGGCCAACGCTGCCAGCACGGTGAAGGTGTCCGGCCGACCCACCACGTCCAGGTCGTAAATCCGGCCGCGGTGCTCCCGCAACCGCAGGCCTTCGGCCAGGAAGAAGAAGTCGAACAGTCCGCGTTCGGCCGTTCGGGCGAGGTGTACGAAGGAGTCGAAGTCGATCTGGCTGCCGGCGCTGGGGTCGGTCCACACGGTGGTGTTGTTTACCCCCGGAAAGTGCGCCGCCAAATGTATTGGCTTGCGGCTCATTGGGTTAACCCCCATCGCCGCGCAATCAACTCGTGCGAGCGGAGCCGGTCCTCATAGCGGTGCGTGACCGAGGTGATGACGAGTTCGTCGGCGCCGGTCACTCGCTGCAGAGCGTGCAACCGTTCGGCGACCTCGTCGGGGTTGCCGACGAATTGTGTTTCAATCCGGTCCTTTACGAGCTCCAGCTGCTGCTCGGTGAGCGGGGCGCAATCGTCCGGATCGGGATAAGGCATCGCGCCCACACCCGTGCGGATCGAATACACCCAATGGCCGTAGCTGGCGGCCAACTGACGGGCGGTGTCGGTGTCGTCGGCGACGACGATGTCCGCCGACACCACGACGTAGGGCCGCTTCAACTTTGCCGACGGAACAAACGTGTCGCGGTAGGCTTCGACAGCTTCCAGCGCGGTGGCGGGAGTGATGTGGTAGCTGGCCACGAACGGCAAACCCAGAGCGCCGGCCACCCGCGCGCTTTGTCCCCGGCTGCTGCCGAAGATCCACGGCGTCAGTCCGGCCCCTTCGCCGGGAACCGCATGCACGTCGAACTTGCCAACGCGGTAGCTGCCGTCCAACAGGGCGACGATGTCACCGACCTGCTCGGCGAAGTCGGGCGATATCGCCTCGGGCTGTTGCAGGATCGCCATGGTGGCCTGCAGCAGTTCCACGTCGAGCAACCCCCGCAGATCGAACGGTGTCGGCACCACCACGCCGTCGACCTCATGCCACACGCGCGGCGGCAGAGGCTCTTTCGGTCGTTTGGGTTTGTCGGTGTCTGCGCGACGCTGCCCGGACCGACCGACCCCGAGATCGATGCGGTCGGGGTAGAAAGCGTCGAGCATGCCGAAGTTTTCGACGACCGCGACGGCGGTGGTGTAGCCCAGCTGAACCGCGGCGGCACCCACTCGAATTCGGTCTGTGGCGGCGGCGATCTGGCCGATCAACACCGCGGGCGACGAACTGGCGACGCCGACGAAGTGATGTTCGGCCACCCAGTAACGACGGTAGCCCCAGTGCTCGGCGCGCTGGGCCAGCCCGATGGTGTTGCGTAGCGCGGTGGCCGCATCGCTACCGGCGCTGATCGGCGCCAGGTCCAGGATCGACAGCGGGATCATCGGTTCACCGCCGTGTACCGATTTGGTGCCACCGGCAGGCCGAGCCGTTCGCGCAGCGTCTCCGAATCCCGGTACCCGGTGCGGAACTGCCCGGCGCGCTGCAGCAGTGGCACCACCTGGTCGACGATCACCGGAAGGTCGGTGGCGTTCACCGCGGGGCGCAGTCGCGCGCCGTCGATACCTCGGCGCTGCCAGCCCAGCAGCATGTCCGCCAATTCGGCTGGGGTGCCCGCCCAGACCAAGGTGTCCGAGCGGAAGTCGTCTTGGCCGTGGAACGAAACCACAATGTCGGCAAAGACTTTCAGGTGTTCGCCGATGCCGCGCACTTCGTCGAGGATACTGCCCGCGGAGGCTTCGTCGGTGGGCGTGATGAAAACGACATCGGAGGTTTTGGCCGCGAACTCATAGACTGCGGTCGCATGAGCGAGGGTGGCTACCACGGGCTGGCCCTGTGGCGGGCGCGGCGTAATGGATGGCCCCTTGACCGAGAAGAACTTTCCGGTGAAGTCGATGTAGTGCAGCTTGTCCGTGTCGACGTAGCGCCCGGTGGCGACGTCGCGAATCAGCGCGTCATCCTCCCAGCTGTCCCACAACCTGCGCACCACTTCTACGTAGTCGACGGCTTCATCGAACAATTCGGCGGGGTTGACGGTCCGGCGACCGAATAACGCCGCCTCGTGCGTGGTACCACTGACCCGCGGCTGCCATCCCGCTCGCCCGTGTGACACATAGTCAAGGGTGGCAATGGATTTGGAGATGTGGAACGGCTCGGTATGGGTGACAGTGGCCACCGGAATCAGCCCGATGTGCCGGGTAGCCGGAGCGATCCGAGCGGCGATAAGCACCGCGTCGCCACGGCCGGCCAGCCGCCGGGGATCGATCCGCTCCCGACGGCCCGGCTGGGGCATCAGCGTGTCGTCGACGGTGAGGAAGTCGAGCAGTCCGCGCTCGGCGGTCACCGCCAGATCGGCCCAGTAAGTGCCGCCAAGCACCGATCGGCTTTCGGCCGCCAGCGCCCAGGACCGCGTGTGCCAGCCATATCCGTCCAGGCCAACGCCCAGGTGAAACGTCATTCTTGGCCGAGACCTTTCAGAAAGGCGATCGGAAAAACCGGTCCGCGGGCGGGCAGCGGTTCGGCCAGCCGGGTGTATCCGGCCGATTCATACAGCTCTTCGGCCTCGGGCTGACGGTCGCCGGTGATGAGATACACCCTTGTGTAACCACGAGCAGCGATCTCGGATTCCAGCGCCGCCAACAAAGATCTGGCGTATCCGCGCCGGCGGTGGTCGCGATGGGTCCAGACCCGCTTGAGTTCGGCCGTCTCGGCATCGAATCGGCAGAATGCGCCACCAGTGACCGAGTGCCCGTCCAGCACGCCGATTAGCATCCCGCCGTGTGGCTCGGCGAACTCGCCCTCGGGGCCCTCGACGAGCCACTCGAGATACCGCGCCGGCTCGCCGCCGTAACGCTGTGCATACTCGTCGGCCAATTCGACGAGCAGAGGCTGAGCCAGCGGATCGGCCAGAGCCGCCGGCACGAACCGCAGCTCGCCGTGGCTACTGCTCGTCACTTGGCCGCATTCCGGTCGCCGGAACGGCCCGACGTCGCGGTGACATACCTGGGGGTGATTGCCAAGTCGCGCGCGCTCATCGGCCGACTCCCGCCAAGACCCATGGCCGTGAGCAACTCGACCACCGTCCGGTCGGTCGTCTGCCAGTTGTAGGCAGCCAGGTTTTCTGGCACAGAACGGAATTCGGCCGTGTAGGTGAGCTTGTTCAAGTCGACATCCAGACCCTGCTGGCGCCAGCCGTCGAGGAGGGCCTGCCCTTCCTGCACCTGCTCGGGGGTCCACGGCAGGTGATCGGCGGCGAGCCAGCTACCGGGGGCGCTCAACAGGCTGACTTCACGCAGTAACCGGTCCTGTACATCAGGAGGCAAATAGCCCATGAGCAGGTTCTCGGCAATCCACACCGTGCGTTGGGCCGGGTCGAATCCGACCCGACGCAGCGCCGCCGGCCAATCGTCGCGAAGATCGACGCCTATCGCGCGACGATGCGTGGTCAACTTGGCGCCCAGCTCCCGCAATACCCGGTCCTTGAACTCGACCACCCCGGGCTGATCGAGCTCGTAGACAGTCGTCCCGGGTGGCCACCACAAGCGAAACGCGCGAGTGTCCAAGCCAGACCCCAGGTTCACGGCTTGGCGAATGCCGGCCCTTGCGGCGCTGGTCAGGAATTCATCCAAGAATCGACAGTGCACGGCGAGCACATTGATCATTCCGGACATCAACGGGTTCTCGCCGCCGTCGGCGGCAAACTGCTCGTCCTCGATCACCCGCGCGAAGTACTCCACCCCGGCGGCGCGCACCAAAAGCTTGGCGAACGGATCGTTGATCAGGCCTTTGTTGGTGCCCACCGCCCTGGCGACCGCGCCGAATGTCGCCGTCATCCCGACGCCGGTAGCCGCATCCCAGGTGTCGCCGTCTTCGCGCGCCATTTCGTTCTGCCTGGTCAGCCGTCCGCCCGACGCCGTGCGAGGAGTTCTGTGGCCCGTTCCAAGGCCGCGCGCCAACCGAGTAGGAACACCCCGGTCACCGTCGAAGCCACCACCACGAATCCCCCCGCCACGCTGGCGGAACTGGCTTTACGCAACAGCATGCCGACCACCACCGTCGACACCCAGACGATCACGCCGGTGGGCGCCAGCGCTGCGGGCCGTCGCCAGCCCCGGGACAGCAGCCAACCCAATAGCGTCCCGCCCAGAAACGGCCACGACGTCCTCGCAAGGCCGCTGACACTGACACCTTCGTCGTGACTGCGGCGTCCGAGGGCACAAAAGATCAGGATCGCTGCAACGTCTGCGCCTATTCCCGCCAGCCAGGCCGGCCCCCGCCGCGGTTGCATGCAGCGAGACTACCGGGCCGGGGCAGGATTGAGTCATGAGCACCGCTACTAGTCCCGTGAAGAAGCCGCCGTCTTTCGATCCATATGACCCCCTGGGCCTGGACAGCTCGCTGTCCAGCGACGAGATCGCCGTGCGGGATACCGTGCGGGCATTTTGCGCCGAGCATGTGATTCCGCACGTAGGCCAGTGGTTCGAGGACGGCGACCTGCCGGTGGCGCGCGAGTTGGCCACACAATTCGGCGAACTGGGGCTGCTGGGAATGCATTTGGAGGGCTACGGATGCAGCGGAGCATCCGCCGTCCACTACGGCCTGGCCTGCCTGGAACTGGAAGCCGCCGACTCCGGCATCCGGTCATTGGTTTCGGTGCAGGGTTCTTTGGCTATGTTCGCGATCTGGAATAACGGCTCCGAGGAACAAAAGCAGCAGTGGCTGCCGGGTATGGCGGCCGGCGATCTGCTGGGCTGTTTCGGGCTGACCGAACCCGACGCCGGTTCCGACCCTGCCGCGATGAAAACGCGGGCGCGGCGCGACGGATCGGATTGGGTGCTCAACGGTCGCAAGATGTGGATTACCAACGGTTCGATCGCCGACGTCGCGATCGTATGGGCGACCGTCGATGACGGCG
This sequence comes from Mycobacterium sp., assembly GCA_032162865.1. Classification (GTDB taxonomy): domain Bacteria; phylum Actinomycetota; class Actinomycetes; order Mycobacteriales; family Mycobacteriaceae; genus Mycobacterium. The sequence continues at coordinate 14,142 of JAVROG010000572.1, forward strand.
ACGTCCGTGGCATTCGCGGCTTCGTAGTTCCGACCGACACCCCGGGCTTCACGGCCAACACGATCCACCACAAGCTGTCGCTGCGGGCATCGATCACGAGTGAGCTGGTGCTTGACGACGTGCGGTTGCCCGAAGACGCGATGCTGCCCGATGCGCAGGGGCTCAAGGGGCCGTTGGCCTGCCTGTCCGAGGCGCGCTACGGAATCGTCTGGGGATCCATGGGTGCGGCCCGCTCGGCCTGGCAGTCCGCGCTGGAATATGCCACGCAGCGCAACCAGTTTGGGCGTCCGATTGCCGGATTCCAATTGACCCAGGCCAAGCTCGTCGACATGGCGGTCGAACTGCACAAGGGACAGTTGCTGTCACTGCACCTGGGCCGCCTCAAAGACGGGATCGGGCTGCGTCCCGACCAGGTCAGCTTCGGCAAGCTCAACAACACCCGCGAGGCAATCGAGATCTGTCGGACCGCACGAACCATTCTGGGCGGCAACGGAATATCGCTGGAATACCCGGTGATCAGGCACATGGTGAACCTGGAGTCGGTGCTGACCTACGAGGGCACACCCGAGATGCACCAACTGATCCTCGGCCAAGCGTTCACCGGCCTCGCCGCATTCCGGTAGAACACACGCATGACAATGTTGCGGCGCATCGCCGCTCTGGCTCTCGGTCTGACGCTTGTGGCCGGCTGCGGCGCGGCGCGATTGGGCGCACCCACATCGTCCTCCCCCTCCGGGGGCGGTCCCGAGGCCCAGGCCGACGCGGTGATGCGGGTTGTCCGCGACTTCATGACGCAGGCGCACCTACGGGCGGTGATCGTGCGGGTGACGGTCGGCGGCCAGGAAGTGGTGACACAGGCCGTCGGTGACTCGATGACCGGTGTGCCGGCCACCACCAACATGCACTTTCGCAATGGGGCGGTCGCGATCTCGTACGTGTCGACGTTGCTGCTGAAGTTGGTCGACGAGAAGAAGGTCAGCCTCGAGGACAAGTTGTCCAAGTGGTTGCCGGACTTTCCACACGCAGACCGCGTCACGCTGGGTCAGCTGGCGCAGATGACCTCGGGATACCCGGACTACGTCATCGGCAATGACGCATTCATCAACGTGCTCTACGCGAACCCGTTCCGGCAGTGGACAACTCAAGAAATACTGGCCCAAATATCCTCGCGGCCATTACTTTACGAGCCGGGAACAAACTGGAACTATGCGCACACCAACTATGTGCTGCTGGGCCTGGCCCTGGAAAAGGCCACCAACACCGACATGCCGTCGCTGATTCAGACGAAAGTGCTGGCCCCGCTGGGCTTGACCGCCACGGCCAACTCCGAGACACCCGAGATTCCGCAGCCGGTGCTGCACGCATTCAGTTCCGAGCGCCGTGCCTTCCTGAAAATTCCTGCGGAAGTGGGGTTTTACGAAGAATCGACCTATTGGAATCCGTCCTGGACCATCACGCATGGCGCGATCCAGACGACCAATATCTACGACATGGAGGCCACCGCGGTCGCTATCGGCTCGGGCAGGTTGCTCACCGCCGACTCTTACAAGAAGATGGTGTCGACCGATCTGCGCGGCAAGACGCGGGCCCAACCGGGCTGCCCAACGTGCTTCGAGCAAAGCGATGGATACACCTATGGTCTGGGGATCGTGACCTCCGGCAAGTGGCTGATGCAGGATCCCCTGTTCTCCGGTGAGGCTGCCGTTGAGGCGTATCTGCCGTCACAGCGGGTCGCGATCGCCGTCGCGGTCACCTTCGCTCCCGAGGCCTTCGACAATCAGGGCAACTACACCAACCAGGCCGACATACTGTTTCGCAAGATCGGCGCCGAGGTAGTCCCCAACGACGCCCCACCCATGCCGCCAGGGAGGTAGCCCGATGAAAGCCATTGCCCGCGTTTTCACTATCGCTGCTCTATTGCTGGGATCGTTATTGACCCTGGCTCCGACGGCAGGCGCCGACCCCGCGCTGCCTCCCATGACATCCACTGGAAGCGGCCCCGTCATCGGTGGCGGTGGCTCCGCAGCGATCGCGCAGCAGTTGTTCAGCTTCCACGATCCCAACGTGCAGGAGGTCGACGGCTCGGACGCCGCTCAATTCATCACGGCTGCAGCCGGCGTCAGTAACCGTGAGGTTGCCACCGCCTTTCAGCCGTTGCAGCGGGCGTTGGGTTGCCAACCGAACGGCGCCGGCTTCGGGGCGCGGGCCTACCGACGCGCCGACGGGCAGTGGGGCGGCGGGATGCTCGTCATCGCCAAGAGCAGCGTCCCCGATTTCGATGCCCTCACTTCCTGCGCCAAGTCCAGCTGGCGCCGGGCAACGGCGGGCACGCCGACGTCGATGTGCAACAGCGGCTGGAGCTACCCGCCATTCACGGGTCGCAAAACCGAGGGCTATTTCGTCCTACTGGCCGGAACCAACTCGGACTTCTGCAGCGCCCCCAATGCGAACTTCCGGACCAACGCGAGCGGTTGGCCCACCTAGACGGTATGGGTTCGTCGTCGGGGTCCGGTGGTGGGTGTGGTCCGGAGTAGTTGGGGTGCAGCGCTTTTCGCGCGGTGCGGTTGTGGCGTCGTTCGGTGGCGACGCGGTGGGCGCGGTCCTGGGCGCGGATGCGGCGGCGTTTGGGCATCATCGCGGCGCGCTCACCGCAGTAGTCGGGGGGCGAGGGGTCGGCTTCGGGGGCGGGCATACCGCCCACAGCACGGCACAGGGTGGGAAACAACAGCGCGCTACCGGGGGTGGTGACGGGTGTCCCCGGCCGGGGAAGTCAGAATGAGGGTGCCGTCGGGCAGTTGTCGTTCGCTCCGGCCCCAGAATGTTTTCATCAGGTGATCGCACCGACTGGCTGAAGAACACTTTGACAAACAGCACCGCCTTCGCCGAAGCACGGGCGCAATGCTGGTCGTATCGCGCCAGGGAAGCGTGCCCATTTAGCGGGTGGTCTGCAGCTCCTCGATGCGCACCGGGGGATCTGGCACAGACATCTTGCGGGTTACTTCCTCATCAGGGGTCGTCATCAAATCTACGTATTCCGCCTGGTCGGCCATTACTAGGTGAGGCTTGGACCAGTCGATCGGTGGGTTGGGAACGCGCCCGCCTTCGTCCTGGTAGTCGGCTGGCGAGCGCATGGCGGCAAGCTCGTCATCGTCAATTCCACATAGGGCCACGACCTCGGGGTCTATCCACGCTCTGTCGTCTATCGCCGCTGCGGAGGTAGCGATTTCGAGGAGAAGGTGCTCGGGCCCTGCGAAATATATCGACTGGCACATGCCATGGTTAAGCGGGCCAAACACGTTGATACCGCGGCTTCGGATACGGTCTCTCAGGGCCAGCAGGTCCTCCGGGGTATCAACGTTGAAGGCGACGTGTTGCATTGTGCCGGGAGCCGACTGACCGCCGAAATTCCCGGCGTGGGTCGTGCCGATCTCGCTCGGGATGTCCTCGATTGGCGGCATATGCATGAAGGCGACGTAGCTGCTGTCGTTGAGCTTGACGAAAGCATGCTTGGCACCTGGGACGCCGTGCATCCAGTAGAGCGCCTTGAGTTCAGCGCCGAGAACATCGGTGAAGAAGTTCAGCTGTGCCTTGATGTCCGCTGTTGAGATAGCTAAGTGATGAACGCCGCTGGCCAGACCCATGGGACGCCCCTAACTGTGAGGTTGCTGAGTTAACGGTACGCCACATCACGAGGCCCACACCGCCATTCGGCGATCATTCGATCTCTGGTTTGGAGATCAGTGTCTTCGTCCGGTTGTGTCACGGATTATCTAAATACTCTTGAGCAGGACGCTCGTGAGCAGGAGAGATGCTGCCCGATGCGCACTGCTCGACCCGCTTCTCGGCTTACACTTCCGCAATGTTCTCGGAGACGCGCTACGCGCTGAACGGGGACCTGCGGGTCGCGTATCGCGCGTCGCGTGAAGGTCCTCGCGACATCGTGTTCGTCCCGAACTGGTTCACGTGCTGCGAGATCCTTCCAGAATTATCCTCCCTACAAGGGTGGGTCGAAGCGATGTCATCGCTCGGTCGATTGATCTTCTTCGACCAGCCGGGCACCGGAGGGTCCGACCCCGTGACGCCGCGCGCGCTACCGACGTTGGAGCAATGGGCCGACAGCATCACCGCGGTGCTCGACGACCTGGGAAGTCGCGAAGCCGTGCTGGTCGCGCCCATCGGCGCGCTCCCGACAGCGGCGTTGTTCGCTGCGACACATCCGTCTCGCACAGCCGCGCTCGTCGTGCTTGAGGGCTACACCGATCCGCCTGCGGCGGAACGCACTGATCGACTCGATAGCAACGAAAACATCCCTGCCTCGATTGCAATGTGGTGCACCGGCGAGTTACAGCACGTCATGAATCCGGACATGCCGTGGAACGAGGAGATTCGGGCAACATGGGCGCGACACGACCGCATGGCGGCCAGCCCGGCAACGTACGCTCTCGTGCTGCCGCTCGTATCCGAAATGAAAGTGCGGGCGGTGCTTCCCACCATTCGTGTGCCGACACTCGTCCTCCATCACACCGATGACCCGTTAGTCCTGCCGAGGCAGGGGAAAGACGTCGCTGATCACATATCAGGTGCGAAATACGTCGAGGTTCCTGGGCGAAACGCGTATCACTTCGTCGAACCGTGGCGGGACTCATTCCAGGAGATCGCCCAATTCGTCACCGGCCAGCAGGCCGACGTGGCCGATGATCGGGTGCTGGCGACGGTGTTGTTCACCGACATTGTGGATTCGACGCGCCGGGCCGTTGAGATGGGCGACCGTGACTGGCATGCCTTGCTTGACGCGCACGACGTCGTCGTCCGTGCGCAACTCAACCGCTTCAAAGGCCGTGAGGTGAACACATCCGGCGACGGGTTCCTGGCCATGTTCGACGGCCCGCAGCGCGCGATCCGCTGCGCCATGGCCATTCGTAATGCGCTGCATGCGTTGGGCATCGAGGTGCGCGCCGGGTTGCACACCGGCGAATGCGAGGTTCGTGGCGAGGACATCGGTGGCATCGCCGTGCACATCGGTGCTCGCGTGTCCGCGCTGGCGGGGCCGAACGACGTGCTGGTGTCCAGCACGCTGCGCGACCTGGTGATCGGATCAGGGCTCGAGTTCGACGACCGCGGTTCTCACGAGCTCAAGGGCGTGCCCGACGAATGGCGCCTCTTCGCGGTCACTTCTCCGTAGCGGTGGGAGCGTCGGCCCGTGGGTCGAGGCCGAAGACCTGCACTGCCGCTGATTTACCCTTCAGCGCGTGAAACCCCCGGTCGGTGAGCGCGGCCGGTCGAGGAGCCAGTGCGTCAACGGTCTGGCCGGTGAGAAGAATTGCGTCACCAGTGGTCTTGGTGAGTTGCTCGATGCGGGCCGCGACGTTG
>JAVROG010000573.1:0-12421 GCA_032162865.1 Mycobacterium sp.
AGGGCACCTCCTTCGCCGCCCGCGGCGTTCGGCTACGTCCCATCCCAGACGCCGCACCGCCAATCTGGGTCGGCGGCAACAGCAAACCAGCCATCGGCCGAGCAGTCTCGCGCGGTCACGGCTGGGCGCCCTTCAACACATTCGGATACGCGACAGCGTCACGCACCGCCGAGATATCGACGATCGACGAACTGGAAGCCGCGATCGACTGGGCGAGAGGCTACGCCCGCGACATCGGCCGCGCGGAACCGCTGGACATCTGCTTCTCGGCCGGAAACCTGCTGGAAGATAAGCTGTCGCTGGACGAGCGCCATGCCAACATCGCGCGGCTCTCGGCCGCCGGGGTCACCTGGTTGACCATCGCACCGGCCGGACAGGATCGCAACGAGGTGATTGACGCGGCGAAGGCGTTCGCGAAGGATTTCATTGGGTCCTGACCGGCGCCATCAGGCGCTTGCCTGTCGCCTCCCTAGAACAACTATTTTCCCATCGCGATAAGGTCTATTCTCATGCCCACACCACGTCTTGACCAACTGCTCGATCCGACGACCACCGCCATCGTCACGCAGGAGTGCCAAGGTGGCGTGATCGGGGATCAGGCCGGACTACCGCTGCTCGCCGAGGAGGCACACCGGGAGGCTGTGCCGAACATCGCCAAGCTGCTCGATGCCGCCCGCACCGCCCAAGCCACCGTCGTTCACTGTCTGATTCAACGCCGGCCCGACGGTCGGGGATCCAACACCAACGCACGACTGTTCGCGGCGGGTAAGTCCTTCGCCGCCGACCTGACGCCCGGCAGTCCGGGTGCCTCGCTCCTCCCCGAACTCGGCCTGGCACCAAGCGACCTCGTGCTCACCCGACTCCACGGCCTGGGACCGATGACGGGCACTGATCTCGACTCGGTGCTCCGCAATCTCGGCATCAAGACCATCGTCGGCGTCGGTGTTTCGGTCAACATCGCGATCACCAACTTCGTCATGGACGCGGTCAACAGTGGGTATCAGTTCGTGCTGCCGCGCGACGCCGTCAGCGGCTACCCGAGGGAGTACGCGGAGTCGGTGATCGACAACACCCTGGCTCTGCTCGCGACGGTGACAACGACGGAGGCCGTCGTGGCCGCCTGGGCAGGCTTCGCCAAGCCCGCCTGAGGTGACGTGACGTGATCAGGCGAAGGTGATAACGTCATTCTCAATTAGTGTAAACGGTCATATTCGCAGGAGGACCACCTCTAATGACACCCCGTTCGCTGCCGTACCCGGTCTTCGACATGGACAACCACATGTACGAGACCGAGGAGGCGCTGACGAAATATCTGCCCAAGCAGCACCGGGGCAAGGTCGGCTACGTCCACGTAAACGGCCGCCCCAAGCTGGTGGTCAAGGACCACATCAGCCACATGATTCCGAACCCGACCTTCGCGCGGGTGGCACGGCCCGGCAGCGCAGAGGACTACTTTCTCGGCAACAACCCCGAAGGCCTGAATTTTCGCGAATTTGTCGGCGAGGCAATGGATGTCATCCCGGCCTACCAGTCGCCCGCGCCACGACTCGAGCTGATGGACGAGTTGGGTCTGGATCGCTGCGTGATGTATCCGACGCTCGCCAGCCTGATCGAGGAGCGCACCACCGACGACGTGATTCTCACCCACGCGGTGATGCACGCGCTCAACGAATGGATGTACGAGCACTGGACGTTCGACTACGAGGGCCGCATCTTCGCCACCCCCGTGGTCACTCTGCCGTTGGTGGACAAGGCGATCGAGGAACTGCACTGGTGCCTCGAGCGCAATATGAAGACCTTCCTGGTCCGGCCCGCACCGGTGCCCAGCCGTTTCGGTGGTTCGCGGTCGATGGGATTGCCGGAGTTCGATCCTTTCTGGCAGGAGGTGGTCAACGCCGGAATCCCCGTCACGATGCACGCCTCCGACAGTGGCTACCAGAAACACCTGATGGAATGGGAAGGCGGCGGCGAGTACCTGTCGTTCAAGCCCAGCGCGCTGCGTGAAGTGGTGATGGGCCACCGGGCCATCGAGGACACGTTGGCGGCGATGGTCTGTCACGGTGCCCTGACCCGTTTCCCGGACCTGAAGATTCTCTGCGTGGAGAACGGCAGCGGATGGGTGCGAAATCTACTGAGCCAGATCAATACCGCCTACCGGATCATGCCGAAGGAGTTCGACGAGCACCCCGTCGAGGTGTTCAAGCGCAACGTCTACATCCACCCGTTCCTCGAGGATGACCTCCAGGGAATCATTGACATCATGGGTGCCGACCACGTGCTGTTCGGTTCGGACTTCCCGCACCCCGAGGGTATGGGCGACCCATTGAGCTTCATCGACCGCCTCGAAGGGGTCTCCGCGGAAGACACAGCCAAGATCATGGGCGGAAATGCCATGGAGCTGTTGGGTATCCGCGTACCCGCGTAGCATCCGACGAACTGGAGGTGCACTTGTCCGACGATGCTGTGTCGCCCATTGAATATGACGGTGTCTCAGGTTTCGAAGCCAAACTGGGCAGTCACCTGGGATACAGCGGATGGCATACCGTCACCCAAAGCCAGATCGACCTCTTTGCCGATGCGACCGGCGATCACCAATGGATCCACATCGATCCGGAAAGGGCCGCAGCGGGTCCGTACGGACGCACCATCGCGCACGGCTATCTGACATTGTCCTTGGTACCCAAGCTGATTCGGCAGATCTACCGGGTCACCGGGTTGTCCATGCAGGTGAATTACGGCTCGGACAAGGTGCGGTTCCCCGCGCCGGTTCCCGTCGGCTCTCGCATTCGCGCGGGTGCCGAACTGGTGAAGGTGGAACGCTCGGACAGCGGCGCCCGGGCCACCGTGCGGGTCACGGTCGAAGTCGACGGGTCCAGCCGACCGGCATGCGTCGTCGACACGATCGCCCTGATGGTCGACTAGAGGTTCAGCACCTTTTCCCCGATAACCCGTTGCGCGCGCAGCTCGTTCAGCTCCTCGTCGGTAATTCCCAGGTGCCCCAGGACCTCAGCGTTATGTTGTCCCAGCGTGGGCGACGGGCAGCGATGCGGCCGGCTCGGGCCCGGACTGATGTGGAACGGCCAGCCGGGATAACGAAGCGCGCCGGTGATCGGGTGCTCGATCTCCTGGTAATACCCGCGGGCATCGAGTTGGGGCACCTGGTACATGCGGTCGCCGGTGAGTACCCGCTCGGCGGGTATCCCGTTTGCCGACAACGCACTCACGACGTCGTCAGCGGAAAGGAGCTGCGTCCAGCCCGCGACGATGGCGTCGAAGTCATCATGGTTGGCCGCGCGTGCGGCCGCGTTGCTGAAGCGCGGATCATCCTGCAGGTCAGTGCGATCCATTGCCGCTACCAACGCCAACCAGGCCGCGTCGTTGCCTACCGACAACGCTACCCAGTCGTCGACCGCGTTGGTCGGGTAGACGCCCTGCACGAAATTGCGCTGCCGGTTACCCGCACGCCCCTTGATGACACCGTTCATCGAGTATTCAATCAGCGGTTCTGCGGTTACCGCCGCACCAACCTCGATCTGGGCGACTTCGACGAGTTGGCCCTCCCCGGTACGCCCTCGGTGCTCCAGGGCCGCCAACAGAGCGACGCCGGCATGCACGCCCGCGATCGGGTCGGCAGGCCCCTGCAGATTGCAGGGCGGTCCATCGGGGTACCCGGTGGCCGCGGACATGCCGGACAGCTGCTCTATGTTGAGCGCCCAGCCGACGTAATCGCGCCACGGTCCGGCCAGTCCGAAGCCAGGCATGCGAACCATGATCACGTTCGGGTTGATCTCCACGAGGGAGTCGTAGTCGAGCCCGAATTGCTCGACCACGCGCGGTGAGAAGTTCTCGACGACGACGTCTGCTTGCGCGGCGAGCCGGCGGGCGATGGCGCGGCCGCGCTCCGACGAAAGGTCAAGGGTGATATCGCGTTTGTTGAGATTGGTGCCTTGCCAGAGGGGCCCCCGCTCATACCAATCATCCCCGTCGCGCAACAACGCTCCGGAGAACCGGTGCCCATCAGGACGCTGTATCGATTCGACCTTGATGACGTCAGCGCCCAAAGCCCCCAGATAACAGGTCAGGTAGGCGCCAGCCCAAAACGTACTCAGGTCAAGGATTTTCAGCCCGTCGAATGGGGCGGACGGGTCGGCGGGCGGGTGGCCAGGATCTGACCGAGGTACCCCAGCGGTGGCCTCGGCTCTATCACCGAGCCGGGGCGCGGGCGCGGCGGGTGCCCCCGGAGTCTTCGACAAGCGAAACGGCGGCCCTGGACGCTGGAATGACCAACCTTCGGTAGCAGCGTCGACGAAGAACCCTCGCTCGGCGTACTGCGGACAACTCGAGATCGAGGCGCCGTCAGACACCGGCGCTGCGGGAATCCGCATCGCCTGGCTCAGCTCGACGATGTCTGCGACCGTCAGCTCATCCAGCCACGGCTGCGCCTTGGCGAAGAACTCGTCTCGCTGCGGCCCGCCCCGCATGATCGCCAGCTGATGTTCGCCGAACTCCGGCAAGCCCAGCATGGCGCATACATCCAGCCAGTGCTGGCCGGTCAGGCAATTGATCCCGATCCAGCCATCGCGAGCCCGTACGATTCCCAACATCGGAGCCGCACGCGAGTTCGTTGGCAAGCCAAAACTTTTGAGCCGCTCGGCCATCATCATGGGATAGGGCAGCGTCGATATCAGCGACTCGAACTGCGAGACGTCGACTTCGACGATCTGCCCGCTCTTCGCAGCCGCCACACGTAGGCCGGTCAGTCCCCCGAGCGCGGCATATGCGCCGGCGACGAACTCCGGTATGCGCGCTCCGGCCTGCACCGGGGGTCGGTCCGGCTCCCGCGGCGCCACCCAGCCGGCCGCCGCCTGCATTGTCAATGGGGTGGTCTGGCGGTCTCGCCATGGCCCGTCCTGACCGAAGTTCGAGATCCGGACCACCACCAGGTCCGGATTGATCCGTTGCAGGCTGCCCGGATCGAACCCCCAACTATCGAGCGCGCCGGGAGCCAGGTTCTCAACGAGCAGGTGCGCCGCGGCGATCAACTCCCGTGCCAGCTTCCGGTCGCTTTGCTGTGCCAAGTCCAGGGTCTGTCCTCGCTTGCCGGCGTTGAGGTATTCGAATAGGCCGCTCCGGTCGGCGTCGATGTCATCCTGTGGAAATGGGCCCCACTGACGTAGCGGATCCCCCGTCGGCGGCTCGATCTTGAACACGTCGGCGCCCAGATCAACGAGCAGCTTGGTGCAATACGGGCCGGCGATCTCGCGTCCGATCTCTACAACGCGTATGCCGGCAAGGGGTCCGGTCATGTGCGGACACCAATTACCTTGGGCACCAGATAAGCTCGAACATCGACGCCGGCACACTCGCGGCCGATCGAGTCACCGATCACCACCACGGTCAACGACGTCCTCGCACCGGCACGTTGGACCAGCCCGACACGTTGGCCATTGACACCCTGCGCAATCCGTTGCGTTCGACCTCATAGTCGGGGATCAGAGCTAGTAGCGCGTCCAGCGCGATCCGGCTTTCCATTCGCGCCAGTGCGGCGCCCAGGCAACTGTGGATGCCGTACCCGAGAGCGAGGTTGAAGCCCATTACTCGCTCGCGATCGATATCGAGTCGATCGGGGTCGGCAAAGACACGCTCGTCGCGGGTGGCCGCCCCAGTGACTAAAAGCACGGCGTTGCCGGCGGGAATTGTGCTGCCGTGCAACGTGACGTCGCGCATGCTGTACCGGACTTGATACTGGGAGGGGGCTTCGTATCTGAGCAACTCCTCGATTGCCGCCGGAATCTTGCTGCGATCGGATTGCAACTTCCGCCATTGGTCGGGATGGTCGGCAAACGCGACCATGGCATTGCCGATGAGTTTGGTGACCGTTTCCGCGCCCGCTCCCCCCAGCATTGTCGCGAAACCGGTGATGTCGATGTCGGTGAGCTTTTCGACCTCGCCGTCGCGCTCGACCTCGGTCTCGATCAGGCGGCTGATCATGTCGTCCTGCGGAGCAGCCCGGCGCTGTTGAACCAGCTCGTAGTAGTACATGCCGGTGGCCACCGAGGCCTGATAGCCCTCCTTGCTGATGGCGATCTGCCCCGGCTTGCGCTCCAGTAAAAGGTCCAACCACAGGCGAATCTGTTGCCGATCAGCGGCCGGGACGCCGAGCATCGCCGTGATGATTTCGACGGGAAACAGCGCGGAGAAGTCGCTGACAACGTCGAACGAAGCAGGATCGAGTGTCTGCACCACCTGATAGATCTTGTCGCGCACCATGTTTTCCAGTGCGGCAATTGCGCGCGGGGTGAACACCCTGCTCACCAGTTTGCGCATCTTTTCATGCTCCGGGGGATCCATGGAGATGATGACCTTGGGCACCGGAATCGCTTGCTCGGGCGCCTTGACCATGTCCAGGGTGGCACCCTTGGCCGATGAATACGTCTCATGGTCCTTGGTAGCCGGCGCAACATCCTCATAGCGTGATAGCGCCCAGAAATCCCATTTTTCGCTGTAGTAGACCGGAGACTCATCTCGCAGCCGCCGATAGGTTTCCCACGGTCCGTTGAAGAAATCCTCGGAAAACGGATCGAACTCGGCCGCGCCCTGAGACTCCAGAGGCCTCCGCGCGTTCAAGCTGAGTACCTTGTCCTCACTAATCGCCTGCCTCCATCAGCTCTGGCCGCCGGCCTGGACACCAGCGAAAATTGCCATTTGCACATTTCGAGAATGTCAGTTACACGCCCCTTTGTAAACCGCTGCCACCCCGCGAGCGCCTACGGACTGGCCGACAATCGCGCCGGCAACGCGGGATCACCAAGTTCCCAGAACGTCCGCCAGGACGGCATCCGCCCGGGCAGTCCAACGCCATTGCGTAGCGGCTGGGCAATTGACCGAGTTGCTGCATCGACTCGATCTGGTCCAATCGATCCGAGGCGCTGTCGCAGTCACACATGGGTGCAGTGTAGGCCGCTGGCGCTTCAGCAGAGAATTGATATTCTCCGGTTTCGAGAAAGGCATTATCCTCGTAGTGAACCGGCAACCCGCGAGGCCGGAGTCACAGCACGAAACGAGGTTTGCCGACGCAATGCCCTTCCCAGCGATCTATCCGGCGATGCCCGCACTGCTGCGCTCATCCGCGACGCGCTATGGAACGGCCGCATTCCTGATCGTTGACGGCCAGACGCTGACCTATGCGGACTTGGAAAGACGCTCGGCCCGACTGGCGGCATCACTGTTGGCAGAGGGCATCGGCAAGGGCGACCACGTCGGCATCCTGATGCCCAACAGCGTCGATTGGGCGCTGGCCTGGTTCGCTACCACGCGCATCGGAGCCGTCGCCGTGCCGATCAACACTTTCTTCAAGGCCACCGAACTCGCCTGGACCATTCGTCATGCGGATTTGCGTGCGCTACTTGCCTGGTCAAGCTTCCGCAACAACGATTTTCTGGCCCGGCTCGAGGAGGCGCTGCCTGGTCTGGCGGACCAACGGGGGCCGGGAAAAGTCACCGTCAACTTGGCGCCCTACCTGCGGACGGTCGCGGTGTGGGGAGGCGGTGACCGCGCGTGGGCGACGCCGGTGGCCGACGACGCGACCGCAGCCAGCGTCGACGTCGGGTTTCTGGCGGAGGTCGAATCGTGCGTCACCCCCGCTGACGACATCGCCATCATCTACACGTCGGGCAGTACCGGCGAGCCGAAGGCGCCGGTGCACACCCACGGTGCGCTGATTCGCCACACGTACAACCTCACCCAGCACGTCTATCTCGTCGTTCCCGAGGACATCCTGTTTACCTCGATGCCGTTCTTCTGGGTCGGCGGTTTGATCACCGGGCTGCACGCCGTCATCCACCACGGCGCAACGCTGGTGACCCAGCCAGCGTTCGACGCGGCCGACGCGTTGCATCTCATCGAGCACCATCGCGCGACCATCGCGCTGGGTTGGCCGCAGCAGGGCAAAACCCTTGCCGAACATCCCGATTACGGATCACGCGACCTCAGCTCCATCCGCCGCACCAGCATGCCGGCGATGGTGCCGCCGCAGCGCCGACCGGTAGGCACGGACTCGCTGGGCATGACCGAACTGTGCGGAAACCATCTTGGTGCCGATCCTTACCAGCAACAGCCTGCGCACCGCCGCTCGACCGTCGGCCCGTCGATCGACGGTCTGACCCATCGCATCGTCGACCCGGAGACGGGAAAACCCATGCCGGCCGGCGCTGTCGGCGAGATCTGGGTGCGGGGCTATTCCCTGATGCAGCGGCTGTACAAGCGTGAGCGCGAGGAAGTGTTCACCGCGGATGGCTTTTACCGGACGGGTGATTGCGGCTCGGCCGACGAAGACGGATGGGTGACCTTCAGCGGCCGGCTCGGCGACATGATCAAGACCGGCGGCGGCACCAATGTCACCCCCGGCGAAGTCGAGGCGGCACTCACCGGATGCGACGGTGTCCTCGAGGCGTACGTCGTTGGCACGCCGGATGCCGACAATGACATCGTCGTCGGCGCCGCGGTCGTGGCCAAGGGCAGTCACGAGCTGGACGGCGAATCGCTTCGTGTGGCACTGCGAAACCGCTTGGCGGCATACAAGATTCCCAAGTACATCTGGATTGCGCGCAAGGCCGATCTTCCGTTCACCGACACCGGGAAGATCAAGAAGGCAACGCTCGCAGAGCAACTGGGCAGATTCCTTGCGGCCCAGAAGATCCGCTAGCAGTCCGGGTCGGCCATACTGACGTCCGTGGTGAAAATCGGCGTACAGATACATCCGCAAAATGCGACCATGGCTGCGCTACGCGCGGGCTGGCAGAGCGTCGACGAACTCGGTGTCGACAGCCTGTGGACCTGGGACCACTTCTTTCCGCCGCTCTATGGATCCGCCGACGAATCGCATTTCGAAGGCTGGCAGATCCTCGCGGCGATGGCCGTGACCACGTCAAAGGTTTCACAGGTCGGCATGCTGGTCACCGGCGGCGGCTATCGCAATCCAGATCTGTTGGCGGACATGGCGCGCACCCTCGATCACTTGTCCGGCGGACGCGCCGTCTTGGGCATCGGATCGGGCTGGATGGATAAAGACGAGATCGAGTACGGCTACCCGGTGCGAACACCCGCCCAGCGACTGGACGCACTCGCCGAGGCGCTACCACGCATTCGCCGGCGCCTCGGCCTGCTGCGGCCGGGACCAATCGGCCGACTGCCGATCCTGATCGGAGGCAACGGCGAGCGGCGCACCCTTCGCCTGGTGGCCCAGCACGCGGACATGTGGAACGGGTACGGGGACGCCGCCACGATTCGCGCCAAGAACGACGTCATCGACCGGTGGTGCGACGAGATCGGCAGGGATCCTCGCGAGATCGAACGCACCGTGTGGGTCGACGAAGCAGAACCAGAGCTGATGCGTTCGCTCGTCGAGGCGGGCGCCGACCACCTGATCCTCGGTCTGCGTGCGCCATACGATCTGCGGAATGTGGAGCGCCTGGTCGCGACCCGACAGGCGTTTTAGCAGGTCCCGGCCGGGGTATGCGGCCCGTAGCGGCGCACAGCCCACGGCCCGCATTCGCAACTCCAATTTGGGAGGTGTTTCGGCGTGTCCGAAATGATTGTTCAAACGCCCGACGAGGTCATCGCGTTTCTCAAAGCGCAGCACGACCTGATCGAGGACATGTTCGACGAGGTGCTGCACGCTTCGGACCCGCAAGCGCGCGAGAAACCCTTCGTCGAGTTGCGCCAATTGCTCGCCGTGCACGAGTCGGCCGAAGAGATGCTGGTGCATCCGCGCGTGCGGCGCGAATTCGCCGCCGGTGATGAAATTGTCGATGCCCTGTTAAAGGAAGAGCACGACGCGAAGGAGCAGCTGTCGAAGGTTGAAGACCTCGACATCACCTCGCAGGAGTTCATCGACGAACTGACCAAACTGCGCGAAGCGGTGCTGGCCCATGCCAGCCGGGAGGAAATCGATGAATTTCCTAATCTGGCGCGCGAAGTCGACGCCGACGAGCTCAAACGCCTGGGAACTGCGGTGAAGGTCGCCGAGGCCCTCGCTCCGACCCGGCCGCATGCGGGCGTCGAGTCGGCGAAGCTCAATTTTGCCGTCGGCCCGTTCGCATCGATGCTCGACCGCGCCCGCGATTTGATCCAACAAGCCCTCGGCTAGCAGCGACGGCTGATGGGCGTCTCCGTAGTCTTGGAGAAATGAGCGTTGCACCGGGTATGACCGTCACTCTGCAGAGCAGATTCTTCCGCGACTTGCCCGAGCTGGCGGTCCCCTGGCAAGCGGAAGAGACACCCGAAGCGAAGCTTCTGGTGCTCAACGATGCGTTGGCCGCGGAGCTCGAACTGGATGCAGACTGGCTGCGTGGCCCCGAGGGGCCGCGTTTCCTGGTGGGCAACCTGGTCCCCGACGGCGCCGCCCCGGTAGCCCAGGCCTATGCCGGGCACCAGTTCGGTGGCTACGTCCCACGGTTGGGCGACGGGCGCGCCCTGCTGCTCGGCGAACTCGTCAACGCGCAGGGGCGCCTTCGCGACATCCACCTCAAGGGTTCCGGACGCACCCCGTTCGCCCGCGGTGGTGATGGCCTGGCCGCGGTGGGGCCGATGCTGCGCGAGTACATCATCAGCGAGGCAATGGACGCCCTGGGTATTCCGACCACGCGATCGCTGGCCGTGGTGGCCACCGGACGCCCGGTCGCGCGCGAGACCCTGCTGCCGGGCGCCCTGCTGGTGCGCGTCGCGAGCAGCCATCTACGTGTCGGCAGCTTCCAATACGCGGCCGCCACACAAAATGTCGATCTGTTGCGGCGGCTGGCCGACCACGCCATCGCCCGCCACCACCCCGGCGCCGCTGCGGCTCAGCGCCCTTACCTCGCGTTGTTCGAGGCGGTGGTTGCCGCGCAGGCGTCATTGGTGGCCGGCTGGATGTTGGTCGGCTTCATCCATGGGGTGATGAACACCGACAACGTGACGATCTCCGGCGAAACCATCGACTATGGACCGTGCGCGTTCATGGAGTCCTACGACCCAGAAACCGTATTCAGTTCGATCGACCACTGGGGACGTTATGCCTACGGCAATCAACCGACGATTGCCGCGTGGAATCTGGCCCGGTTCGCCGAAACACTTCTGCCGTTGATCTCCGACGATGTCGACGAGTCAGTCTCTCTGGTGGAAAGCGCATTTGGCGAATTTCAGCAGTACCACAGCGCGTGGCTGTCGGGCATGCACGCCAAGCTTGGGCTGGCCACCGAGGTCGAGGTCGCCAAAGCCGGGGTGCCGCTGATCGACGAACTGCTCCCGCTGCTTCAGGAGAGCCACGTCGACTACACGTCGTTCTTCCGTCACTTGAGCAATGCGGCCCGTGGTGACTCTGAGTCGGCACGCGGACAATTCGTCGACCCAGCACAATTCGACGACTGGGCCGCGCGGTGGCTGGCCCTGAGCCCAGACGCCGAATTAATGGACCGGGTCAATCCGATTTACATCCCGCGTAACCATCTCGTCGAGGAGGCGTTGACCGCGGCGACGGCAGGCGATCTCGACCCTCTGCAACGACTTCTCGTTGCCCTCAGCGCTCCCTATACCGAGCGGACGGGCCTCGAGCAGTACGCCTCTCCCGCCCCAGTGGACTTCGGTGTATACCGAACCTTCTGCGGCACTTGACCTTTGGCAGTGGCCGTGACTTCGAGGGCGAGCGTCTACCGCGCCCCGATGCGATCCCGGAGCGACACTGTCGACCCGCGAGCGGCCCTCGAACGCGCCCGCCGGATCGGCCTGTGCGGATTCGGGCAGCTGGTGCGCGAGCCCGGCGAGCTGGACCGTCTCGGCCATCGGGTCGCCCGCTTCGCCGACGTTGCGGAAGGTTCGTTCGTGTGGACCCGCGATCCGGAGGGGCTGTTCTGGCTCGGCCGGCTCACCGGACCGTATTTCTATGACGACGACGACAACGCTGCCGCGGTCGATCTGGTGCACGTGCGCAACTGCGACTGGCGGGCTGAGCCGCTGCTGGAACCTGACGTGCCTGCCGCGGTCGTCGCAACGTTTCGGAGGGGTGGGCGGAACTTCCAGCAAATCCACGATCCCTTGGTAAGCCAAGAGACACAACGTCTTTGGGAGGCTATTCGTCCGACGTCGTAGGTTGCAGCACGGCGCTTGCGATGTTGCGGGCGGTGGCTGCCGCCGGGTACCCGGCGTAGCCCGCGACGTGGTAGATCACCTCTTCGATTTCCTCACTGGTGAGGCCGTTGCGCAGTGCTATCGGGAAGTGGACCTTGAGCTCGTCATTGGCGCGCAAGGCAATCAGCACACCAAGGGTGACCAGACTGCGGGAGCGACGATCCAGTCCGGGTCGTGTCCACAACGCTCCGAAGACGTGGTCGAGGGCCAAATCACCGAGCTCGTCGGCAAAGCCACCGGCACGGGTCGACGTCATATC
>JAVROG010000574.1:0-8920 GCA_032162865.1 Mycobacterium sp.
TCGACAGCCGAGACTGGGGGCTCATCATCTACGACGAGGTGCACCTGCTGCCGGCGCCGGTGTTCCGGATGACCGCCGATCTGCAGTCCAGGCGGCGGCTGGGCCTGACCGCGACGTTGATCCGCGAGGACGGCCGCGAGGGCGACGTGTTCTCCCTGATCGGCCCGAAGCGCTATGACGCGCCGTGGAAGGACATCGAGGCGCAGGGCTGGATCGCACCGGCCGAATGCGTTGAGGTCCGCGTCACGATGACCGACAACGAACGGATGATGTACGCCACCGCCGAACCCGAGGAACGCTACAAACTGTGCTCGACGGTGCACACGAAAATCGCTGTGGTCAAATCGATTCTCGCCAAGCACCCCGATGAGCAGACCCTGGTGATCGGCGCCTACCTCGACCAGCTTGATGAGCTGGGCGCCGAGCTGAACGCCCCGGTGATTCAGGGATCGACCAAGACCAAGGTACGGGAAGCACTCTTCGACGCCTTCCGGCGCGGCGAGATCTCCACGCTGGTGGTGTCCAAAGTCGCCAACTTCTCCATCGATCTTCCGGAAGCGTCTGTGGCGGTACAGGTTTCAGGAACATTTGGATCTCGCCAGGAGGAGGCGCAGCGGTTGGGGCGGCTGTTGCGGCCCAAGGCCGACGGCGGCGGCGCCATCTTCTATTCGGTGGTGGCACGCGACAGCCTGGACGCCGAATACGCCGCACACCGGCAGCGTTTCCTAGCCGAGCAGGGCTACGGCTACATCATCCGTGACGCCGACGACCTGCTGGGTCCCGCCATTTAGCGCGACCTAGCGCGAGCAGTCCCCCGCAAGCGGGAGGTACCACCAGCAGAATCGCACGAAACTTGCTGCGAGAGTGCGATTCTGCGACTGCTCGCGAAACTAGAGCGACAGGATCGTCGCCGAGGCGGTGCCCGGCGCACCGTAGACCTGCGCCAGGCCGACGCGCGGGTTACCCGGCACCTGGCGCTCGCCGGCCTCGCCACGTAGCTGACGCACCAACTCATGCATCTGCCGCAGCCCCGACGCGCCAATGGGTTCGCCGTTGGCGATGAGTCCGCCGTCGGTGTTGACCGGCATCTGGCCGTGAATCTCGGTGGCGCCGTCAGCCAGCAGCTTCTCCTGCTCACCGTCGGCGCACAGACCCGTCTCGGCCATGTGGATGACCTCGTTGCCGGCGTCGGTGTCTTGTAGTTGAGCAACGTCGACGTCCTCGGGCCCGATGCCGGCGGCCTCGTAGGCCGCTTTAGACGCGTACACCGTCGGGGAGACGTCCTGGTCCAGCGGCGCGAAGGTGGCGTGCACTTCGTAGGCCCCGTAACGGCGGGTGCGGATCTCGCAGGCACGTACGTACACCGGTTTGTCGGTGAACTTGTGCGCGATGTCGGCGCGGCACATCACCACCGCTGCGGCGCCTTCGTCGGGCGCGCAGAACATGTACTGCGTCAGGGGATAGTTGAGCACAGCCGAGTTGAGGATCTCGTCCTCCGAAATCGCTTTGCGCCGGAACGCATTCGGGTTCAGCGCACCGTTACGGAAGTTCTTGGCGGCAACCTTGGCCAAGGTTGCTTGGGAGATGTTGTGGTCGTGGAGGTACTTGTTGGCCTTCATGCCGAAGAACTTGGTGGTGACGAACTGCCCGTTCTGCGCATACCACTGCGGCAGCGCAAGCTTCGCGGGGTCGTCGGTGAACGCGCCGCGGGGGTGCTTGTCCAAGCCGATTGCGATACCGATGTCGTACTTGCCCAACCGGATGGTGTCGGCGGTCTGCTGAATGGCACTGGCGGCGGTGGCACAGGCATTGAACACGTTGGTGAAGGTGATGCCGGTCAGGCCGACCAAACGGGTCACGGCGTCAGGGTTGGACACCTCATGGCTGCCGCCGAAGCCGAACTGGATGTCCTTCCACTCCACGCCGGCGTCGGTCAGGGCGAATTGGATGGCCTCGGCGCCCATTTGCATGGCGGTCTTATCGAACCTGCCGAAGGGGTGCAGGCCCACTCCGATGATGGCGACATCGTTAGTCATCTCAGGCTCCTTCCGCGACCGGCGCGAAAGCGAACGTAATGACTTCGTCGCCTTCCTCATTCGTGGTCAGCGGCACCATGGTGAGTTCGACCTCTTGGCCGAATTGCAGCTTGGCCGGGTCGTTCTCGGTCAGTCGACCCTCGACCCGAATCACATCCCCGAGCTGGACCAGGCCTACGCCGAATGGCACGAAATCCTTGCCGGTCGGCCCGGCATAGGGAGCCCCGGGCGGGAATCCCTGGGTGGTCCACGCGACGACGGTGCCACGCCGGGGCAGCAACACCTCGCTCATCTCGCCGACACTGCAGCGCGGACACCACTGCTGTACCGGAAATGTCGTGGCACCGCAGCTGCCGCAGTTACTACCGATCAGCTGCGGATTCTCATCGGGCCAGGTCGAAATGTCAGGGGCCAGCGCCTTCTGCATCGAGCGATCCTCCAACCAACAAAATATTGCTCACTGAACCGTATAACAGCCTTCCGAAAAGTGGAAATCCCATTCTCATCGAGTGACAGTGCCGCCCGACTGGCGCAGTTGTCGCGCTTTCGGAGCGATCGCAAGCGCGGCAAAGCCGGGCGCAGCGGGTCTCGACCGTCGACTGAGGTCGGCCCATAGGATGTACAACTATGCCGATCACCGTGCTGCTCGAACTCAAAATCATGCCCGACGCCGTGGCCACGGCGCGCGATGTCATGGGTCGCGCGTTGCGAGTCACCCGGGCGTTCGACGGGAATCTCGGTACCGAGGTACTCGTCGAACAGGACGACGAAGCGCACTGGATCATCAGCGAAATCTGGGAGACGGTCGAGCACGACGAGGCCTACCGCAAATTTCGCGCTGGCGAAGGCAAAGTGACCGAACTGCCCCCGCTATTAGCAGCGCCTCCCGTCAAGACCCGCTACGTCACTTCCGACATCTAGCTGAGCGCTGGTATCACTTCGCGTTCGAAAAGCTCGATGCCGGAGCGGTCGTAGGCGGCCTCCGGAAAATAGCAGATCGCATATTCGCATCCGAGATCGCGGACCTTGGCCAGCCGCTCGATCACCTGCTCCGGCGTGCCCGTCGCCGAGTCGGGGACGCCACCGGCCATCGAATCCGCCACCGTCTCGGGCACATAGCCGGCCAGACGATCGCGGACCCGCTGTAGGCGGTCCTTGACATCGGCCTCCGACGAGCCGACGACGGCAGTGAAGTTGGCCGAGCGCACGATGGCGTCGAAGTCGGTGCCTACCTCGCTGCAGTGCTGCGCCAACACCTCCGACTTGTGGGCGAAGGCTTCGAGTTCCGGTGTGAAGTTGGTGTACTGCGCGTACTTCGCGGCAATACGCAGCGTCACCTTCTCGCCGCCACCCGCGATCCATAACGGAAGTCCGTTGTCCTGCAGGGGTTTCGGGGCGACAAACGCGCCGTCGACCTGGTAGTGCTTGCCGGAGAAGGTGACCTTGCCGTCGCGCCAGGCGTCACGCATAATCTGCACGCCTTCGTCCAGCCTGCCCAATCGCACGCCCGCCGACGGAAAGCCGTACCCGTAAGCCCGCCACTCGTGTTCGTACCAGCCGCCGCCGATGCCCATCTGGACACGGCCGCCGGAGATGATGTCGGCGGTGGCCGCGACCTTGGCCAGGTAGACCGGATTGCGGTAGCTCATCGCCGTGCACATCTGCCCGAGCTTGATCCGCGAGGTGATAGCGGCGTAGGCCGACATCAGCGACCACGCCTCGTGGGTGGCCTCCTTGCTGGGCAACGGGACGGTGTGGAAGTGGTCGTAGACCCACAGTGAGTCCCAGGCGCCGCCGTCGGCGTACGCGGCCAGGTCGCGCATCACCGCCCAGTGCTTGTAGGGTTCGATCCCGACCAGATCCATTCGCCAGCCCTGCGGAATGAAGAGACCAAAGCGCATAACTAGTGACTCTAGCGGTGTGCCGTCGGTGTTAGGCTTACCTAAGTTCGACAGGCGCTGGAGGTTGTTATGCGGATTCTCATCTCCGGGGCGTGCATCGCCGGCCCGGTACTGGCGTACTGGCTCACCCGATACCGGCCGGCGACGATCGATATCAACAAGCTGGTCAACGCCGCATCCGACCAACACGTGGAGGTCCGCGGCCCGCACCCGCGGAGCTCACCCCTACCTCGTCACGCCCAAGCACACCGCCTCCGCCCGTGCGACTTTGGGCGACGGGCCGCTTCTGCTGCCCGAGCAGACGGTAATCCTGTGCGACACCGCCGACGAGGCTCACCGCATCGGAACCGATTGGCTGCGAGCGTATTTGGCGTTACCGAACTATGCCAACAACCTCCTGCGCGCCGGGTTCGCCGAAGACGATCTGACGCACGTGAGCGACCGCCTCTTTGATGCGATCATCGCGTGGGGCAACGAGGATGCGATCACGCGCAGGATCGCCGCACATCGTTCGGCCGGCGCCGATCACGTCTGCGTCGAGGTGCTCACGGCCGACCTGAGGGAATTCCCCCGGGAGCAGTGGCGCCGAATCGCCGCAGCCTGCGTGGAATGAGCCGTACTACTCCGCCCGGCCGCCCAAGTGCTTGGCGAGGAAGCGGTCGGCCCGATGATAGAAGTCGAGGCGGTTCTCGGGCTTGACAAATCCGTGCCCCTCGTTCTCGTACATTACGTACTCGTGATCAATCCCGCGCTCCTTCATGGCCGCGACGATCTGTTCTGACTCCGCCCGTTTCACCCGCGGATCGTTCTCGCCTTGGGCGATAAGGAGGGGAATCCGGATGTCGTCGACCTTCGACAGCGGCGAACGCGACCACAGGAATTCCCAGTCCTCGCCGACTCGCTTGTGCCACATCGCGATCATCGGCTTCCAGTACTCGGGAAAGGACTCCATGAATGTGTTCAGGTTCGACGGGCCGACCATCGAAATCGCGCACGTGAAGACGTCAGGGGTGAACGTCGCACCGATCAGCGCGGCGTAACCTCCGTATGATCCGCCGTAGATGGCCACCCGTTCGCGATCGATAAAGCCCTGCGCGGCAAGGTGATCGATGGCATCGAGCAGATCGTCGTGCATCTTGGCGCCCCACTCACGGTCGCCCGCGTTGAGGAAATCCTTGCCGTAGCCGCTGGAGCCGCGGAAGTTCACCTGCACACACACGTAGCCGCGGTTGGCAAGCCACTGCGCTTCGGGGTTCAGCCCCCAGCCGTCTCGAGTCCACGGCCCGCCATGCACCGTCAGGACGGCAGGAAGATTGGTCCGCGCCACCTCCGCCGGAAAGGATAGATAGCCGTGAATGGTCCGCCCGTCACGCGCAATGAACCTGAAGGGCTCCATGGGGACCAGAGGATAATCGTTGAGCTGCGGCCGGTGGTCGAACAGGAACGTCGCCGTCTTCGTGTCGCGGTCCCAGGTGTAGAACTTCACGGGTCCGGCGTCATTGTCGAAGGCCACCAGCCACGTCGTGTCGTCATCGTTTCGGTCGCTGATCAACAGTTCGCCCGCGTCGAGCCGCTGCAGCGCTTCAATGTCGCCGCGGACGGCGTCGTCGAAGATTTGGTACTCCAAGCGGTCGCGGTACACCAGCACCGCCTCGATCGCACGCGTGTCGGGGTTCAACATAGCGTCCGCGATGTCGTAAACCGGGTCTTCCGCGATCACCTCGACCGTATCGGTGGCGATGTCCATCTTCACCAGACGCGCAGTGTTCGCGTCGATGGACGTCTGCAAGTACATGGCCTTGCCATCTTTCGTGAAGGCAAGCGGCCCCGTCGATTCCGCATCCTCCGGCGACGCCTGCAGTAACGGCCGCCAGTCGGACGCCTCGTCGTCGCGCACCATGATCACCCTGCCGCCGTCGGGAAGCGGCGTCAGGGCGCCGCGGACCTTCAGTTCGGCGTCGACCACCCAGCCGAGAAAGCCGGGGTTCTCG
The DNA here is from genome assembly GCA_032162865.1 of Mycobacterium sp. Taxonomy (GTDB): domain Bacteria; phylum Actinomycetota; class Actinomycetes; order Mycobacteriales; family Mycobacteriaceae; genus Mycobacterium. Next base: position 5,929 of record JAVROG010000574.1, read on the forward strand.
ACGATCTTCTCCAGCTGCCCGGTCGTCAGGTCCAGCTGGTACACATCGTGCAGCTGCGGGTTGTCCTGATTCAACCCGATCAGTACGTCATTCGGAAACTCCTTGCGGTGGGCGATAACTCGGCATTGCACACCGTCGAGCGGTGTGAGATCGCGTTCGACACCGGTTTCCAGGTCGACGTCATAGAGACGGAAGTTCTCGCTCCCGTCCTTATCCCGCACATACATGATGTGGCGGTTGTCGCGCGCCCAGAAGTAACCCTGGATCCCACGGCCCGTGTCGTGGGTGACAGGCCGCTCGTCTCCCGAACCGGCATCCCCGACGAATACATTCATCACCCCGTCGAGCGGCGCGACGTACGACAGGCGCTTGCCATCCGGTGAGATCTGCGCCGCCGCCCGCTCCGGGTGGCCCAACAGCACTTCGAGCGGGATGAGCTTCACTTCGGCCATTCGCCTCTACTCTCGGCGTTGGGCTCAAATCCTAGGGCACTAAAGCCCCCGAAACCTACCAGTTTCCGGGGGCTTTAGCGGCAGAACTCAGGTCAGCGAGTCCGGCGGCAGGAACCGGTCGCCGTACTTCTCCGCCAGTTCGCGGGCGCGGGCCACGAACGCTTCCTTGCCCGTACCGAGCGGGCCCTCATAACCGACGATGTACTGCGCGCTACCACCGGTCCACGGCGGGAAGCCGATACCCATGATGGACCCGATGTTGGCGTCGGCCGTTGTCATCAAAACGTTCTCGTCCAGGCACTTCTGCGTCTCCAGCGCCTCCGCGAACAACATCCGGTCGATCATGTCCTGCAGCGGGGGCTCCGAACTGCCGGACTTGAACGTCTCCCGCAGGCCAGGCCAGAGCCGGGTCCGCTTGCCATCGACGTACTCGTAGAAGCCGGCACCCTTGAGGCGGCTGGGCCGTTCGAGCTCGATCATCTTCTCGACAACAGCCTCGGCCGGGTGCGGCTCGTATTTGCCACCATCGTCCTCGACGCCCTTGCGGGTCGCGGTCGCGATCTTGTGCATCAGCTCGAGGTTGAGCTCGTCAGACAGCTGCAGCGGCGGAGCCGGGTAACCGGCCTGCGAACCGGCCTGCTCGATGCTGGACGGCTCGACGCCCTCGCCGAGCATCGCCAACGCCTCGTTGACGAAGGTGCCGATGACGCGGGAGGTGAAGAAGCCGCGGCTGTCGTTGACCACGATCGGCGTCTTGCCGATGGCCAGGGTGTAGTCGAACACACGGGCCAGCGCCTCGTCAGAAGTCTTCTCGCCCTTGATGATTTCGACCAGTGGCATCTTGTCGACCGGCGAGAAGAAGTGAATTCCGATGAAGTCCTCTTGCCGCTTCACCCCACTCGCCAGACCGGTGATCGGCAGAGTCGAAGTGTTGGACCCGAGCAGCGCGTTGGGTTCGACGATGTCTTCGATCTCCTGGAAAACCTTGTGCTTCAGGTCCTGGCTCTCGAAGACGGCCTCCACGATGAAGTCCACCCCCTTGAAGTCGGCGGGGTCGGCACTCGGGGTGATCCGCGCCAGCAGCGCCTTGGACTTTTCCGGAGTGGTGCGGCCGCGCTCCAAAGCCTTCGCTTCCAGCTTCTCGGAGTAGCCCTTGCCCTTTTCAGCGGCTTCGATGCTGACGTCCTTGAGCACCACGTCGTAGCCGGCCTTGGCCGAGACGTAGGCGATGCCGGCGCCCATCATGCCGGCCCCGAGCACACCAATCTTGTTGATCTTGACCGGCTCGATGCCGTCCGGCCGAGACTTACCGGCATTGATGGCCTGCAGGTCGAAGAAGAACGCCTGGATCATGTTCTTGGAGACCTGGCCGGTGACCAGGCCGGCGAAATACCGGCTCTCGATGCGGCTAGCGGTGTCGAAGTCGACCTGGGCACCTTCGACCGCCGCGGACAGGATGGCCTTCGGCGCCGGCATCGGGGCGCCCTTGATCTGCTTGCGCAGCAACGCCGGGAATGACGGCAGGACGGAAGCCAGCCCCGGCGAGGACGGAGTGCCGCCGGGCATCTTGTAGCCCTTCTTGTCCCACGGCTGCTCGTGTGCGTCCGGGTTGGCCTTGATCCACGCTTTGGCGGCGGGAACCAGCTCGTCGACCGTCGGCAGCAATTCGTCGATCAGCCCGAGCTCTTTGGCCTTCGCCGGCTTGAACCGGGTGCCCTGCGACAGAACATTCATGAAAGCGTTCTGGATACCGAACATTCGCACCGAGCGGGTGACGCCACCCGCTCCTGGTAGCAAGCCCAACGTCGCCTCGGGGAATCCGAACTGCGATCCCTTCACGTCAGCGGCGATGCGGTGGTGGCAGGCCAAGGCGATCTCGAGGCCGCCGCCCAGCGCGGCGCCGTTGAGTGCCGCAACCGCCGGCTTGCCCAGCGTCTCAATGGTGCGCAGCTGCTTCTTTACGTTTTCGACCAGATCGAAGGCCTCAGCGACGTTCTCGGGCCCGATCTGGATCATGCTCTTGACGTCGCCGCCGGCGAAGAAGGTCTTCTTCGCGGACGTGATCACCACGCCGGTGATCGAATCCTTCTCAGCGACAAGACGATCCACGGCCTTGCCCATCGACTCGATGTAGGCCTCATTCATGATGTTGGTCGACCCCGACGGGTCGTCCAGCGTCAGCGTGACAATGCCGTCGTCGTCCTTGTCCCACTGAATGGTGTTGTCGGCCATGTACTTAAACCCTCTCGATGATCGTCGCGACACCCATGCCGCCGCCAATACACAGCGTCACCAACGCGCGCCGGGCGTTGCGGCGCTCCAGCTCGTCGACCATGGTGCCCAGAATCATCGCGCCGGTAGCACCAAGCGGATGGCCCATGGCGATGGCACCGCCGTTGACGTTGAGCTTCTCGTCGGGGATGTTCAGGTCCTTCTGGAACTTGAGCACGACGGACGCGAAGGCCTCGTTGAGCTCCCACAGGTCGATGTCGTCGACGGTCAGGCCGGCGGTCTTGAGCACCTTCAGGGTGGCCGGGGTC
>JAVROG010000575.1:0-5466 GCA_032162865.1 Mycobacterium sp.
GCGGCTCGTCCTGTCGCGCACCGAGGCAACGGGCGAACCAATGTGGGTCGACACCTCGACACTGGTCGCCAAGCAAAACACGGTTCGCGGATTCTTTGTCGGCGACGTCGACTACCGCGACAAGGCCTGTCATTCGTGAGGTGGCACCGCTGGTGGCCGACGGCACCCTTGTTGTCCCCGTGGCGGGCGTGTACCCCCTCGAGCATATCCAGGACGCGGTGCAGCATTTCCTCCGTGCCGGCAAGATCCTGCTCAAAGTGGCGTAACCTCCCAGGCTGCCTGGGACTACCTACTACGGGATGAGCTGGGACACGAACAATTCAATCTGGAATAAGGCCGTATTGAACCCAAAGATTAACTGATCGAGGAACCCGACTCCCGTATACGGGAGATAAGGGAAGTATGGTACCGCCGCCGCAGTAGCATGGCCAGCCGGCGCAAGCACGGCATTTGCGACCGAGCTGGCCAGGGTCTGCGTAGCGCTGGTTTCCGCCGTGGTATAGGCGTCCGCGCTTGCGGTCAGAGTCTGAACGAACTGCTCCTGAAAGGCCGCCGCCTGCGCGCTGAGCTGCTGAAACTCGATTCCATGCGCGGAAAACAAGGCGGCGATCTGCGTCGAAACCTCATCTGCGGCGGCAGCGGCCAGGTTGTTCGTATGCGCTGCGGCTGCTGTGGTGGCGCTTTTTAATGACGACCCCATGTCGGCTACGTTCGAAGCCGCGGTGCTAAGGACATCCGGAGTAGCGAGAACAAATGCCATGTCGCACCCTCATTTCCCCCTGCGACCTGGATCCATTTGTAAGATCCGTCGGAAATCCTAACGCGATCGGCGGTTATCCGGAAGGGCTGTCGGTCAAATGGCGCCGCCCGTAGCCACCGTTTCCGTGCGTGACGCCGGAATGGTCGACCGCCGAAGGCAAGGTGTCGGGGCATTTCATACTCGTAACCCGTTATAGAACAACAGATTCGAAGCAAATAGGGATTAATCGAAGCTGCCCCGGCCAAACGGCCCAAGGCCTCCTACATCCGGTTCGCCGCCGAACTGCCCAACCAGCCCTGGCAAGCCAACTTCACCAAGACTGCTCAAAGGTTCTGGTCGTCATCCACCCCTGAGCGATTACATTCACCGACCATGAAGAAGATCGCGGCGCTCGCCGCTGTCGGGGTCGCCGCGCGGGCCGCCCGTCGGTATCTCGCGATGCGCGACGCGCTCGCCCATGTGGAGCCCGAGCTGCGCAGCCCGGTGCTGCCGTTTGTGACGGTCACCCACTCGGACAAGACACTGCCGGTCCTCCGCGCCGTATACCGAGTCAAAGTCGTCGCCCGGCAGTGGCGTCAATGTCGCCACGCGAACGATCGGCGACCCTGGAATACGGGTCCTCATCACGACGCCCGACGGGCATCGGACCAAACGGCCCGCGGTGCTGTCGCCGCACGGCGGCGGCATGATCGTCGGATCTCCGCAGCTCGAGCAGATGACTCATGGACGGCTCGCGAGGGAGTTGGGAGCCGTCGTCGTGTCTCCGGACTACCGTCTGGCCCCTGAAAACCCTTTCCCTGCAGCCCTTGACGACTGCATGGCGACGTTGCAGTGGATGCGCCGGAACGCCGACGACTTGGGGATCGACGTCGATCGCATCGCTGTCGTCGGAAGGAGCGCGGGCGGCGGGTTGGCGGCGGCTGTCGCTCAGCGCAGCCACGATGAGGGACTCACACTGCGGGCTCAGGGACTTATGTATCCGATGCTCGACGACCGCACCGTGCTGAACGACGACGACGAGGGTCGCGGGCGGCTCGTCTGGACCCCCGAGTCCAACCGGTTCGCGTGGACGGCGTACCTCGGCCGGGAGCCGCGGATGTCCGATGCGCCGGCTTACGCAGCGCCTGCGCGACGCGATGACCTGTCTGGCCTTCCGCCCGCGTGGATCGGCGTCGGCGAGTTGGACCTCTACTACGGCGAGGACGTGGCGCACGCGGAGAAGCTACGTGCGTGCGGTGTGCCGTGTGAGCTGATCACTGTGCCGCGGATGTACCACGCCGCAGACGGTTACGCGCAGAATGCGCAGTCGATGGAAACGTTCATTCAGGGTTTGCTGAACCACGTGAAGACACACCTGTGATACTCGGCGGTCGAGAATGCGGGTGGCATTGTCGCGGGCGGTCCAGCGTCCTTCGTTGTAGCCGACGGCCATATCTCATCGCATGCGATGTAGTCACCTGAGCCGAGCAGCGCCGAGCCGAGCCGGAGCCTTGGCCGAACCAGAGTGTTTCTCTCACTGCCGCTTTCGTGCCGACTTCCCGACAACTTCGTCGGGGGCGCAGGAACGAGTAGACCGCCCCAGACGACAGCGAGATGAGAACACCGCAAGTGAAGACTGGTCCGGACCGAACGACGAATCGCCTCCATTCTGGCCAGTTGATTCGTCCCTGCCGCGCTCCCGGAATTCGGACACTTGTGGGACCATGACGGGCACGGTCCTTGCCGACCGCAAAGGGGGAACAAGTGGCTACTGTCATCGTCATCGCCATCGTGGTAGTTCTGGCGATCGTCGTTTTCTTGGTGTTTGCCGTGTACAACGGGCTCGTCCGTGCGCGAAACGCCTACAAGAACGCTTACTCACAGATCGACGTTCAGCTGACCCGGCGTCACGACCTAATCCCGAACCTGGTCGAAACCGCTAAGGCCTACATGGCCCACGAGCGCGGCACCCTCGAAGCGGTCGTTCAGGCGCGTAACTCCGCAGTCACCGCGCGGACGGCGGCCGCCGCCAACCCGGGGGACCCCGGCGCAATGGGTCAGCTGGCAGCATCGGAAGGCGCGCTGACTGGCGCTCTGGGCAGGCTGTTTGCGCTGCGTGAGGCGTACCCGGACCTCAAGGCGAATCAGAATATGATGCAGCTCTCGGAGGAGTTGACCTCCACGGAGAATCGCGTTGCTTTCGCCCGCCAAGCCTTCAACGACTGCGTCATGACCTACAACAACAAGCGGGAGGTGTTCCCGGCCGTCATGTTCGCTGGCGTGCTCGGCTTCAGCCCGGCAGCACCGCTCGAGGCAGCCCCTCCAGAGGTGCGCGAAGCACCGCGCGTTCAGTTCTGACCTAGTTCATGAACTTCTTCGAGCGCCAGCGCAAGGTACGCGCGGCATCGAAATGGTTGGTATTCCTTTTCGTCTTGGCCGTACTCGGGATTACCGCGATGGTGAATTTCGCTGTCATCGGAGCAACCGTGACCCGCCAGCGGACAACAACGCCCCAGCAGCTGATCGCGCTGTCAGTGGTGGTTAGCGGCGCGGTGCTGCTGATGATTGCCGGAGTGTCGATCGTCAGGACACTGATGCTGCGCCACGGTGGTGGGGTCAAGGTTGCCGAGAGCCTCGGCGGAGTATCTATACCGGAGATGCCAACCGACCCAAAGCTCAGACGGTATCGCAACGTCGTCGAAGAAATCGCCATCGCGTCGAGCACACCGGTGCCGGTGCTCTATTACCTGCCGCAAGAACAGGGGATCAACGCATTCGCCGCCGGATACACGCCGGCGGATGCGGCCGTGTGCGTCACCCAAGGCTCGCTCGACCGGCTCAACCGTGACGAACTCCAGGGCGTGATCGCACACGAGTTCAGCCACATCGTGAACGGCGATATGCGGTTGGGTATCAGACTCATTGGCGTCTTGGCCGGGATCACGGCGTTGTCGGTTATCGGCCGGACGCTAATGTATGCGGGCGGTGGGCGCAGCCGGGACAGCAACAGTGTCCCCTTCTGGGCGGTGGGGTTGGTCGTTCTGCTGGCAGGCTGGATCGGAGTCTTCTTCGGGCGGCTGATCAAAGCCGCCGTCTCCCGTCAGCGGGAATACCTCGCCGATGCGTCAGCGGTCCAATTCACGCGGCAGGCGAGCGGGCTGACGGGCGCGCTCAAGAAGATCGGTGGGCTAGAGGCCGGCTCCCGGCTGCGCAGCCCCAAGACCGAAAACGTCAGCCACATGTTATTCGGCGAGGGGATGAACTTCTCTGCGCTCTACGCAACCCACCCGCCGCTCGTCAAGCGCATCCAGGTGCTTGAGCCTGACTTCACCACCGGCAACCTCGACCAGCTGCGGCAAGGCTGGCTCAATCGGCCGCCGGACGGCTTAGCAGAGGACTCCCGGGTGGGCTTCGCAGACGCCCAAGTACAGGAAGCTCCCCGACGCCAGCTCAGTGCCCGCGAATACACAGCGGCCGTAGGCAACCCGACCGCCGCTTCGTACCAGGCTGGAAGGCGAATCCGTAAAGAGATTCCGCAGCAGCTAACCGACCTTGCGCACAACTCTGCGACTGCGGTTCCGTTGATCTACGGGCTTACCTTCGACCGCAACCAGAATGTCCGGCAGGCCCAGCACCAGATCGTCGCCCGGCATCACGGCAAGCAGGTGGCCGACGAGTCATGGCGGTGCGCGACGGAGGTGGTGCAACTCGACCCGAGCCTGCGCCTACCCCTCGCATCCATCGCGTTTCCTGCTCTGCGTGGACGCCCCGAGGCTGAGGCACGACTGGTGATATCGGTGCTGAGCGAACTGATCAACGCCGACGGTCGGATTGACCTCTTCGAATATTGCCTTGGCACACTCCTTTTCGTTGGCTTGAACGAGGCTTTGACGTCAGGATCGCCGTGGAAGAGCAAACGTCAGAGCCTGGCCAGCGCCCAAAACGCCGTTTCGTGTCTCATCGCTTTGCTGGCGCAGACCGGTAACAGCGACCCGCCGGTCGCGGCTGCGGCATTCCAGGCGGGGATCACGCTCGCATACCCCCGGGCACGGATTCCGTTCGCGCCAGTCCAGAACGTATTGGCGCTCGAACAAGTGTGGCCCGTGATCGACGGGCTCGAAGGCAAGGACAAGGCGACCCTTGTTGCCGCCGTCGTCACAACGGTAATGCTCGACAAAGTTGTCACTTTGGAGGAGTCTGAGCTGCTCCGAACCGTGTGCGGTGTGCTGCACTGCCCGGTTCCGCCGGTCGTCTAAGTCACCGCGAACGGCGCCTGTGCAAGCAACCCGCGGCGGCCGCTGCGGGCATGGACTTCGGCAAGGGCAAGGTGCTGTTCCGCGACGCGGCGGCCAAGTGGTTGCAGTCTCGTGCCGACTCAAAGAGCGCCACCGTCGATCACGTCAAGCTCCCCAACGAACACGCCCGCAAGGGCGGGCATTTCGGGGTGGTCGACGATCCGGCGCAGTTCCTTTCGTGGTGCAGATTTCGGCGCTCGTCGCGGCGACGCCTTGGCCCTGCACCCAACCTGCGAAAAGTTTGCTGTAACGCCCGTCGCAAGTGCCGTCAGGCGTAGACTCCGTGGTCCATGTATCAAGGGCCGGCGACGTTGTTGCAGAACCGATCCCAGACCCGACAGGTGTTCTGGTTTGTTGGCGGCGGCATATTACTGCTGACCCTTGTGGCGGTGCTCCTGCTGCCCGCAGGTTACAAGCGCTACGCCGCATACC
>JAVROG010000576.1:0-10109 GCA_032162865.1 Mycobacterium sp.
ACGACGCGACCCGCGAGGTGGGCGGGGCACTGGGCATCGCGCTCGCCGGCTCGATCCTCGCCGGCAGCTACAGTCACCGCATCGCCAGTGCGCTCGGTGACTATCCCGAACCGGTGCGCGGCCCGGCTTCAGATTCGTTGTCAAAGGCACTGGCTGTCGCCAATCAGCTTGGACCGCAAGGTCTTCAGCTGGCAGACCGCAGTAAGGAAGCATTTGTGGCGGCGAGTCATTCGTCATATGCCATCTTGGCCATCATCGTGGCCGTCCTGGCCTTCATCATCCCGGTGTTCGCGCCGGGCCGTGATGGTCAGCAGCTGTCCGTCGTACGTCGCCTGCGTAATCGCGGGCCTGCGGCGGCTACTGCGAATCGATCCGCGCCAACTGCTGTGGAGGCGTCCTCTTTTTCGGCAGGAACGACGCGGGAATAGCGATCGCCACGACCAGGACGGTCGCGACCACAAAGACCGTGGCATAGGCGCGGTCCAAATCATCAGCCCTGAACCTGCTGGTGAGGATCACCGACATCAGCGCGGCGCCGACAGCGGCGGCCGTATGGTGGTTCACGTTGAATAAAGTTGACCCGTGCGCGATTTCGCTTGAATCGAGCGTGTTCACAGCGGACCAGGCGACGGGAATCATCAGACACCCGCTGCCGAGACCGAACACTGCGAGGCCCGCCAGCAGCATCGGCACGTCGCCATGATGCCGGCTGATGCCGAGGACAAAGATGCCCAAACCCGTGGCTAGTAAGAGCGTTCCGATCAGCACGATGCCGCGCGGCCCGCGTCGTTCCATCTCCCGTCCGACGACTGGCATCACGGCTGCGGCACCCAATGTTTGTGGAAGTAGCAGCAGCCCTGATTGGAATGGTGTCTTTCCCAATACCTGTTGGAAGTACCCCGGAAACACCAGACAGCAACCGAAAAAGGCGACGGCGAAGAGGAATCTGGTCGCGTTGGCAGCTGCCACACCGCGATTCTTCAGCAGTCGTAGATCGATCAGCGCGCGGTCTGCGCGGCGCACAGCGTGCACGACGAATGCGCCGATCAGCAGCAAGCCGAGGGCTGCGGGCACCCATATGTAGGCAGCAGTGATCGCGGCGCGTTCCGGTATCCGTGAAATACCATAGAGGAGGGCCACGAGGCCCGGGGACAGCAGCGCCATGCCGACCACGTCGAACGAGGTTGTGGGATCCGAATCATCCTGAGGGAGGATTAATCCCGCTAACACCAAGGTGAACATGCCGATCGGGATATTGATCAGAAATATCCACTGCCAGCCAAACGAGTCGATCAGCCAGCCGCCCAGAATGGGGCCGCATATTGGGGCCATCAGCACCGGAATGATGCTGATCGTCAGGACTCGGCCCAACCGTTCGGGGCCTGCCGCGCGAGCCAGGATGATGAGCTGTAGCGGCATGAGCATCCCGCCACCAAGACCCTGCAATGCCCGAAACGCTACCAGCAGAGCAATATTCGATGCCAGTGCGCATAGCAGTGATCCCAGTGTAAACAACAGCACCGAACAGATGACCAGCCGTTTGGTTCCCACCCAGTTGGCCGCCCAGCCGGTGAGCGGGATCACCGCCGCCAGCGACAGCGTGTAAGCGGTCATGGTCCACCCGACGACGGCCTGTGTCGACGAGAACTCATCGATGAAGGTTCGTTGCGCCACGTTGACGACGGTGGCATCAAGGGTGACCATCACCGGGAGCAACATGCACACGCCGGTGATCAGCACGAGTTCGAAATCCGGCGAGGGAAAGGGTTTGCCGCCCGCCGGCCGACCCGCCTGGCGGCTCATCGCGCCACTGTATCTGCTCGGATAGCGACAAAGCCGCGGCTTCCAAGGATCCGCCAAGCCTTCTCCAAGCGGGCGGACCAATCCTCGTCTCATGTTTGTCAGCAATGTCCAAGACGCAGGCCCGTTCCTGGCCGCGGACCTGTCTGAGATCCGACTGCTGGTCGACCGGGTCAACACGGGCATCTCCTCGGTCAGCCTGGCCCATGCCACGGTGGCGCCAGCTGCCGAGACGGTCTGGCACCGACTGGAACACACCGACGAGATCTACTTCGTGCTCTCCGGACGCGGAGTGATGTCGGTGGGCGAAGAGTCCCGCGAGGTGGGACCCGGCGACGCGGTGTGGATCCCGGCCGGTGTGCCGCAGCGCATTCAGAATCCTGGCCCCGACCCGTTGGCCTTTCTCTGCGCGTGCGGACCGGCCTACTTTCCAGAATGCGACCACCCGACCGGCGCCATCGCCGCGATTGAGGTGCGGCCATGACCACGGTCGGAGACCATCTCGTCACCAGGATGGGGGAGGCCGGCATCTCGGTCCTTGCCGGGCTCCCGACGTCACGGCTGGATTCGCTGCTAGTGCGCATCTCTCGAGACCCTCGGTTCACCATTATGCTGGCCCGCCACGAAGGTGCCGCCGGCTACCTTGCCGACGGCTTCGCTCGGGCATCCGGCAAGCCCGCAGCCGTCTTCGCGGCGGGACCGGGTGCCACCAATGTCATCACCGCCGTCGCGAATGCGTCGGCGAATCACGTCCCGATGCTGGTGCTGACGGGCGAAGTGTCGGCCGCCGAATTCGGCCTGCATTCGCAGCAGGACATGAGCGAAGACGGGCTCGGTCTGGGTGCGGTGTTCCGCCGACTGTGCCGCGTGTCGGTATCGATCGAATCGGTTGCTAACGCGCGCAACAAGATCGACCGGGCCTTTAGGGCATTGGCCGGCGTTCCCGGCGGGCCCGTGCACATCGCACTTGCGCGTGACCTGATCGACGAGGTGCTGCCCGTTCATCATCTCGGCACTGCCCCCGACTCGCCCGCCCCGATCACCCTGATGCCCGGCGGACCTGACATCGCCGATGCGGTGATCGGGCGGCTGGACGCGGCCGCCAACCCGATGCTACTGCTGGGCAACGGCTGTCGACTGGAAGCTATCCACGACGAGATGGTCACGTTCTGCGAACGGGCGGGCCTGCCCTTCGCGACAACCCCGAACGGTCGGGGCGTCCTCCCCGAAACCCACCCGCTGTCCCTCGGTGTACTCGGCCTGTTCGGTGACGGCAGGGCCGACGACTATCTCTTCGAGGCGCCGTGCGATCTGTTGATCGCGGTCGGTGTTTCGTTCGACGGGTTGGTAACCCGTTCGTTCTCGCCGCGCTGGCGGCATCTGAAAGCCGATGTCGTCCATGTCGATCCCGATCCCACGTCGTTCGGCCGATTCGCCGCCACGTCGCTGGGAATCACGACGACAGCCGGTGCCTTCGCACGGTCCTTGGCATCGGCGCGGGCGCCGCGTTCGCGCGCGGTTGCGCTGCCCGCGCCGGTTGCGGTGGCGGTGCCGGAGTGCGAAAGCATCCACCCGCTCGAGGTGATCCGCGAGCTCGACGCGCAGCTTCCGCCGAAAGCCACGCTGTGCACGGATTCGGGAACCTGCATCTTTTGGGCATTCCAAGGGATTCCGGTGCGACGCGCCGGCAGCTTCTTCGCCACCGTCGACTTCGCCCCCATGGGCGGTGGCATCGCCGGTGCCATTGGTGTGGCGCTGGCCCGACCGGACGAGCGGGTGGTCTGCGTCGCGGGCGACGGGGCCTTCCTGATGCACGGCACCGAAGTCTCCACCGCGGTCGCGCACGGAATTCCGGTGACGTGGGTCATCCTGAACGACGGACAGCTGAGCGCGACCACCGGTCCGATCCGCGGGCGGATGGACCCGTCCCCGGTTGCGCGCATCGGGTCCACCGACCTGGCGACGATGGCCTGTGCTCTTGGCGCAGAGGGGATTCGGGTCGCCAGCCGCGCCGACCTCCGCGTCGGGCTGGAGAAGGCATTGGCCGCGACCGGCCCCTGCGTGCTCGACATCGTGATTGACCCCGAAATTAACAAACCAGACTTCGGACTGGGGATTGGAGAAAGAAAATGAACAGGGAACCCGTCATCCTCGACACAACCATCCGCGACGGCAGCTACGCCGTCAACTTCCAATACAACGCCGACGACCTGCGCACCATCATCGGAGAACTCGACGGGGCCGGCATTCCCTACCTCGAAATCGGGCACGGCGTCACCATCGGCGCGACGGCGGCGCAAGGCCGGGCGGCGCAGACCGATGAGGAGTACTTCCTCGCGGGCCGCGCCGCGGTGCGCAACGCCAAACTCGGCGCCGTTCTGGTGCCGGCGCTGGCGCCAATCGAATCGGTCGACTTGGCCGGGGACTACCTGGATTTCCTGCGCATGTGCGTGATCGCGACCGAATTGGAGAGCTACGCCCCGTTCGTAGCGCGGGCACAGGCGAAGGGTCTCGAGGTTTCGATTCAACTGGTGAAGTCGCACCTCTTCGAGCCGCATGTGCTGGCAGGTGCCGCCAAGCAGGCGTCCGACATGGGAGTGCGCATCGTCTACGTGGTGGACACCACCGGGACGTTCCTGCCCGAAGACGTGCGGCGCTATGTCGGGGCCGTTCGTGACGCCACCGACGTCACCGTCGGCTTCCACGGGCACAACAACCTCGGCATGGCCGTGGCCAACACGTTGGAAGCATTCGAGGCCGGGGCCGACTTTTTGGACGGAACCATGATGGGCTTCGGTCGCGGAGCGGGGAATTGCCAAACCGAAAGCCTCGTCGCCGCATTGCAACGGCGCGGACATCTGGCAAGCCTCGACCTGGATCGCATTCTGGACGCTGCGCGATCGAGCATGCTGGGACGGGTGCCCGAGTCCTACGGCATCGATCCGTGGGAGATCTCCTTTGGCTTGCACGGCCTGGACTCCCAGCAGCTCGCGCACATTCGATCGGCCGCCGACGGCGCGCAGCTGTCCGTGTCGCGTGTCATCCGTGCGATCGCGGACCAGACCGAAGGGCCCTGGCTGTCAACGGCGGACATCGATCGCGTGGTCGCCCGCTTGCGGGGGTGATCGCGCAAAGAATTCCTCAAGGGTCCGGCAAGGGCGCCGGTGGATCCTGTACCCAGCACCAAGTAGCTTTCGATCGAAGGGCAACATCCATGCTCAACAGTGCAACGCCACACGGAATCACCATGCGCTACAACGGAACCCGCTCGCTTACCCGAAGCATCCGTACCGGAACAGCGACCAAGCCGATGTTCCTGCACACCGGCCCGACGCTGCCGGGGACCCACGGTGGCGCTATGCGCACGTTGGTGACCGGCAGCTCCGGTCACCTCGGGGAGGCATTGGTGCGCACGCTGCGCGCCCGCGGCGCCGACGTCGTCAGCCTCGACACGCGACGTTCGCAGTACACGGATGTCGTTGGCTCGGTGAATGATCCAGATGTGGTTCGTTCCGTCATGACCGGTGTGGACCTGGTGTTCCATACGGCAGCCGTGCACAAGCCGCAGCTGGCTTTCCTGCCGGGGCAGGCATTTCTGGACACCAATATCAGCGGGACTCACACGGTTCTGCAGGCAGCGGTGGCCGCCAAGGTGCGCGCATTCGTAATGACATCCTCTACAACGGTTTTCGGTGATGCGTTGGTTCCGCCGGATGACCGGCCGGCAGCCTGGATCGACGAATCGGTCGTACCGGTACCCAAAAACATATACGGCGTAACCAAATTCGGCGCAGAAGACCTCTGCCAGTTGGCGCATCGCAACAGCGGTTTGGCATGCGTCGTGCTGCGCGCGTCCCGGTTCTTTGTCGAGGGTGACGACATGCCGCAGCTGTACGACGGCCGCAGCGACGACAACATCAAGGCCAACGAATATGCGTTCCGCCGGATAGCGCTCGAAGACCTGGTCGACGCGCAGCTGCGGGCCGCGGCGTGCGCACCCCGGATCGGCTTCGGGCGCTATCTCGTATCGGCTACCACTCCCTTCACCCCTGAGGACATGGCGCGGCTGCGCACCGACGCCGCAGCGGTATTCGCCGCCCGAGTCCCGCTGGCCTCGGCCGTGTGGAAGGAACGAGGCTGGCGCTTCCCGGACCGATTGGACCGCGTGTACGTCAATACCCGAGCCCGGCAACAGCTGGGCTGGCAGCCGCGGTTCGACCTCAACGCCATCGCCGGCCGAGTCGGCGCCGGACAGTCGGTACACACGCCGTTGTCGCAGCTGGTCGGGTCCAAGGAGTACGCCGACAGTCCATACCACCTCGGCGTGTTCCAACCCATGGCCCAGGAAATGCCGGCGGGTCAAATTTGCGCCCCGCTGGCCAGGTGAGGGCCGCCGGATCTGCTTACTCGGACGGGCTGGGTGCCCGCCGATTAGGACGCCTTAGTATTTCTTGATGGTGACGGCAGCTGAACCATTCATCACCCAAGTGCCGGACGGCGTCCGCATCGTCTCGGACCGCCTGGGCGAACCGCAGGCTCGTGCCGTGGTGTTCCTGCACGGCGGTGGGCAGACCCGGCGCTCGTGGGGCCGGGCAGCGGCAGCCGTTGCTCAGCGCGGCTTCCAGGCCGTCACGATCGACCTGCGGGGCCATGGCGAATCGGACTGGTCAGACGAAGGCGACTATCGCGTGGTGACCTTCGCTGCCGACGTCGTGGAAGTCTTGCGCGACCTCCCTCCCCAACCGGTGCTGGTCGGGGCTTCCTTGGGCGGGTTCACCTCGATGCTCCTGGCGGGCGAGATCTCGCCGGGCATCGCGAGCGCCGTGGTGCTCGTCGACATCGTGCCGAACATGGAGCAATCCGGGGCGAACCGGATACACGCCTTCATGTCTGACCGGGTGGAATCGGGGTTCGCATCGCTCGAGGAGGTCGCTGACGCGATCGCCGAGTACAACCCGCACCGTCCTCGACCCACGGATCTGGACGGGCTGACGACCAATCTGCGCCGCCGCGGTGATCGCTGGTACTGGCACTGGGATCCGCAATTCATCAGCGGCACTGCGGCGTTCCCGCCGTTCGAGGTCACCGATGCCGAGCGCATGCACGCTGCCGTCGAGGCAATCCTGCGAAACGGCTTGCCCATGCTGCTGGTTCGCGGTCAAGTGAGTGACCTGGTCAGTCAAGAGCGCGCCGACGAGTTCCTCGCCCGCTTCCCGCAGGTGGAGTTCACCGACGTCCGCGGGGCGGGGCATATGGTGGCCGGCGATCGCAACGACATCTTCGCCGAGGCGGTGCTGGACTTCCTGGCCCGGCACGTCGACGCCGGATGACGGGCTTGTCGGTCACAGCGCAACGTTGTATGACTTGGTTTGCAGGATCTAGGTAGCGGGTACCCGCGCCCAGCGCGCGTCGAAACGACATCCAGCGCGCGGAAAAAGGGGCGACACCAGTGACAAGGAGAGCAGTGGTGAAGCGTGAGTTCTGGGTTGGTGTAGCTGGTGTGGCAGTTGTGGTTGCGGCCTCGGCCGGCTGTTCGAGCGATAAGTCCAGTAAGGGCCAGCCGAGCTCGCCGCCAGCGCCGTCCGGCCCGGTGGTCATCGTCGACGGTAAGAATCTGAACGTCACCGGTGCGGTGACATGCACACCCTCGGGCGAGAACACCAATATCGGAATCGGCGACGCAGCGAACGGAATCGGTGCCGTGGTCAGCAACGCCACCCCGCCCATCGTTCACGCCGTCGGCCTCGGCAGCGTCAATGGGATCGTGCTCGGTTTCTCCGACGCCGCAGCCAATCAAGCCACCAATGCCGGTGCCGCGGTCAAGGACAAGACCTACGCGATCAAGGGCACCGCATCGGGTGTCGACATGACCAACCCGGATCAGCCGCAGCCGGTGACCAAGCCATTCGAACTGAACGTGACCTGCCCGTAGCGCAGGCGGCCTAAGCCCAGAAGGGGACGCAGCTATGACAATCAAACGTGCCTTGAGCGCGGCGGCACTCGCAGCGGGTCTTGGTATGTCCGTGGTGATGCTGGACGCAGGAATCGCCAACTCTGCTCCGATGGGACCGATTCCGCTGGATCCGCAGACTTCGGCTCCAGCGCCACCCGGCGGGCCGAAGCCGACCGGTGGCCAGGCGCCCCAGCCCACTGGTGGTCAGACGCCTAAGCCCACCGGCGCGCCACAAACCACTGCTCCGCAGACCACCGCGCCGCCACAGACCACTGCGCAACAGACGACGACGCCTCCGGCCTCTCAGACCACGACGCTGCCGAGCACACAGACGACCACGCCGGTCTCGCAGACCACCACGCCGAGCTCACAGACCACGACATCGAGTGGCGCGACGACAACGTCAGCCGGACAGACCACGACTTCGAGCGGACAGAGCACCACTGTTCCCGCCGGGCAGTCCACGACGTCGGCCACGCCCGCGCCGGGTATCACGATCGTCCTCAACGCTCCGGCCACCCAACCGCCACATCCGCCCTACATCCCGCGTGGACCGCTGGAGCGGCCCAACGGTCAGTACGGCGGCCCGGTGGATACGCTGGCCGGCATCCTCTTTCCCGGCCGCGGCGCGCCGCCGCCGCCGCCGGAGCGAGGCTACTTCTACAACAACGGCCGCGCTCCCGGTCACCCGCCGCCGAACTGGGAAGGCCCGCCGCCTCCCGGTGGATGGAATGGTCCGCCGCCTCCCGGTGGGTGGAACCGCCCGTGGGAGGGGCCGCCGGTACGGGACGTCGGCTATGCGCGAAACGATTTCGGCCAGTTCAACTACAACAACTTCACCGTCGTACCGGTCTTCAACTGGATGTACGGAGGTTGGGGCTACTGGTTCATGGGAGTCTGGATCCCCCTGTACTAGACCCGGACTAGCCAAGCAGCGGCCACGGGTCCGCAAGGACCCGCTGCCGTAGCGAGTTCAGCTGCGCCGCAACATTTTCCGTGAGCGGTATGCGATTTCCTGGGCACACGCAGACCGCGGGCTTGCCGTCGTCGTCCACCACGGCGTACGAACAGCAGGCGTAGCTGCTTTGCCGGAAGCACCACACTCCGTCGGTGACTGACAGCAGCGGTATCCGCGACCGCATGGCATCCTCCCGGCCGGAGCCCACGGTTGGCAGCACTCTTCGGCTACGGTTTCCAGCGGGAGAGGCTGCTCATGGTTGGCGACCTCTACCACTCTTGGTGACATCGCCGGTGAAGGAGTAGCCATGAGCAAGACGGCCAGGCGGCTAGGTCCGCAAGACATGCTTTTTCTCTACGGCGAGTCCTCCACCACGATGATGCACGTCGGTGGACTGATGCCGTTCACACCTCCGCCGGACGCGCCGAAGGGGTTCCTGCGCCAGCTCGTCGACGAGAGCAAGGCCAACGAGGTGGTGGACCCGTGGAATCTGAAGCTCAGTCATCCCGACCTGCTGTATAGCCCGATCCAGTCCTGGGTGTACGACGACAACTTCGAACTGGACTACCACGTCCGGCGTTCGGCGCTGGCCAGCCCGGGCGATGAGCGTGAACTCGGAATCCTGGTGTCCCGCTTGCACAGTAATGCTCTCGATCTGCGTCGTCCGCCATGGGAAATGCACTTCATCGAAGGCCTCGAAGGCGGCCGGTTCGCGATCTACATCAAAATGCATCACGCGCTGATCGACGGCTACACCGGCCAAAAGCTGCTGGCCCGCAGTATGTCCACCGACCCGCACGACACCACCCATCCGCTGTTCTTCAACATCCCCACGCCCGGTCGGGCATCCGCCGACAAGGACGGATCCGGCGGCGGCATCGCGGGCAGCCTGATGAGCGGCCTCGGTGGCGTGGTGAGCAATCTGGGCGGTGTGGTCAGTGGGGTGGGCAGCGTGATCGGTTCCGTCGCGGGTGCGGGACGGTCGACGTTGGATCTCACCAAGGCGATCGTCAACACCCAGCTGCGCAGCGACAACGAGTACCGCAACCTCATCGGCTCAGTGCAGGCGCCGCGCTCGATCCTCAACAACCGGATCAGCCGCAACCGCCGCTTCGCCACCCAGCAATACCAACTCGACCGGCTGAAAAGCATTGCGCGCGCTAATGATGCGACCCTCAACGATGTCGCATTGGCGATCGTCGGTGGCGGCCTACGGCGGTTCCTTGACGAACTGGGACAGTTGCCGGACAAGCCACTGATCGCGATGTTGCCGGTCAACGTGCGGCCAAAGGACGACGAGGGCGGCGGCAACGCCGTCGCCGCAATCCTGGGGACGCTGGGCACCGATGTCGCCGGTCCGATCGAGCGTCTGCAGGCAGTCACCGCCACGACCCGGAT
>JAVROG010000577.1:0-2938 GCA_032162865.1 Mycobacterium sp.
GTTTGGGTGAGCACGTTGACGTGTTCGGCCACCAACAGGGCGTGGAAGTCTTCGGGCGAGGTCGTCACCGATTCGGGAACCACCACCAGCCGCCCGCCGCCAAGCAGGGCGGCCCATATCTCCCACACCGAGAAGTCGAACGCATACGAGTGGCACTGCGTCCACACCTGGGCCGCCGGCAGCTCTTCGGGCGTTGACTCCGCCAAATGGGCCAGGTTGTGGTGAGTGACGGCCACACCCTTGGGAGTGCCGGTGGTACCCGAGGTGTAGACCAGGTACGCGATGTCGTCGGGCGACGGCGCCGGCATTGCGGTGCCGGGTTGGGTGTCCACCGCGGGCTCGTCGATGTCGATGACCGCCAGGTCGTGCCCGGCTAGCCGGGGGAGTAGCCCCGCGGTGGTGATCGCGACGGTCGGCGCGGCATCGCTGAGCATGAATCCGATTCGCGCATCGGGCAGTGCGGGGTCGATCGCCAGGTATGCCGCCCCCGTCTTGAGCACCGCCAGCATCGCGACGATCGCATCGGCCGAGCGCGGCATCAGCAGCGCCACACACCGTCCCGGCTGCACCCCATGACCAGCCAGCAAGTGCGCCAGCCGGTTCGACGCGTCGTCGAGGCCGTGATATGTCAGTGAGCGACCTTCGAAGGTGATCGCCGCCGCATCGGGTGCACGGGCCACGCGCTCGGCGAACAGCACCGGGACCGACACCGCGGCCGGGGTGGGCCGGGTCAATACCGCGCGGTTTCCGATCTCATCGAGACGGGCGTGCTCGTCGGCCTCCAATAATTCGATCGAGGAAAACCGCCGGGTGGTGTCGCCGGTGATGGCCTCCAGCACCCGTCCGAACCGCTGGACCAGGGTCTGGATGCCGTCGGCGTCGAACACGTCGGTGCGATATTCCACCGTCCCGGAGATCCCGGCGGGTTCACCGGCGCGGGTCCAGCGTTCGGTCAGCGAGAACGCCAAATCCATTCGCGCGGTGTGGGTATCAGCCGGCAGCGGGGTGACCTGGACATCACCCAATGCCAATCCGGAGGCGGGATCGTCGTCGTGCAGGCTCTGCCAGCCCAACATCACCTGGACCAGTGGGTGATAGGTCAGGCTACGGGTGGGGTTGAGGCGTTCGACGAGGACTTCGAATGGCACGTCTTGGTGCTCGTAGGCGGCCAGGCTGCGCTGCCGCACCTGGGCCAGCAGTTCGGTGACGGTAGGGTCGCCGTCGACCTCCACGCGTAGCACCAGGGTGTTGACGAAGAAACCGACCAGTTTATCGAGGGCGGCGTCGCGGCGTCCGGCGATCGGGAACCCCACGGCCACATCCGCATTCGCGCTGACTCCGGACAGCAGTGCCGCCAGCGCGGCCTGGACCACCATGAAGCTGGTCGCATTGTGTTCGCGCGCCACCTCGCGCACTCGCTGCTGCAACTCGGCCGGCCACTGGACCGCCACACTCGCTCCGCGCTGATCGGCCACCAGCGGGTAAGGACGGTCGGTGGGAAGTGTCAAGCGCTCCGGCATTCCGGCCAGGGCATCTTCCCAGTAGGCGAGTTGGGCCGCGATCGGGCTGCCGGTGTCGTCGAGACGACCGAACTGCGCGTGCTGCCACAGCGTGTAATCGGCGTACTGCAGTGGCAATCGCGCCCAGCCCGGCGCTTCTCCCGCACACCGGGCGGCATACGCCGTCCCCAGATCACGCACCAGCGGCGTGATCGAGGAGCCGTCGGCGGCGATGTGGTGTACCACGCCCGCCAAGACATGCTCGTCATCAGCGCGGCGGAAGAGCGTCGCCCGTAACGGGATATCGGTGGTCAGATCGAATGTGTAGCGCGCCGCGGCGTCGATCGCCTCTTCTAGACGGGTCGCGGGCCAGCCGCGGGAATCGACCACTCGCCAACCAAACTCGGCTCGGTCAGCGGGCAGCACCACTTGCTGGGCGATGCCATCAGGTGCCACAAACACGGTCCGCAAGCTTTCATGGCGCCCGATCACATCGGCGAGTGCAGCACCGAGCGCATCGACGTCAAGGCGGCCGGAGAGTCGCAACGCCACCGCCATGTTGTAGACCGGGGAGGGCCCCTGCAGCTGATCGAGAAACCACAACCGGGATTGGGCGAACGACAACGGCACCGCCGAAGGTCGTTCTCCGGCCACCAACGGTTCCAGCCGCCCTCGGCCGGTACCGATGCGGGGGGACAGCCGGGCGACCGTGGGTGCGTCGAACAGGGTGTGTACTTCGAGGTCGGCATCGAGGCCGGAGTTGATCGTGGCGATCAGGCGCATCGCCGAGAGGGAGTCCCCGCCGAGGTCGAAGAAGGAGTCGTCGACTCCGACCTGCTCGACGCCGAGGACCTGGGCGTAGATGCCCGCGAGGATCTCTTCGACGGCGGTGGCCGGCGCGCGGTAATCACCGCCAATGCCTTGGTATTTGGGTGCGGGCAGGGCGCGGGTGTCGAGTTTGCCGTTAGACGTCAGTGGCAGTGCCTGCAGGGCTACCAGCGCGGCCGGCACCATATAGGACGGCAGCCGGTCGGCCAACGCAGTCCGCAGCACGGTCGGGTCTGCGGTTCCGGTGATGTAGCCGACCAGGCGTTTGGCACCCGGGCGGTCCTCGCGGGTGATCACGGCGGCCTGCTCGACACCATCCAAACTGAGGAGTGCCGTTTGGATTTCACCTAATTCGATGCGGTGGCCGCGGATCTTGACTTGTTCGTCGGCACGCCCGAGGTAGTCCAGCTGCCCGTCGGCGCGCCAGCGCACCAGGTCGCCGGTCCGATACATCCGGACACCGGCGTTACCGTAGGGGCAGGCGATAAACCGCGACGCGGTCAGCTCGGAGCGGCGCCAATACCCGTATCCCACGCCGCGCCCGGCCAGATACAGCTCGCCGACGACCCCGGCGGGCACCGGGCGCAGCCAACCGTCGAGCACAAAGAACG
>JAVROG010000578.1:0-8231 GCA_032162865.1 Mycobacterium sp.
GGGCACCATCGCCATGCTACCGATGTCTCGATGCGAATATCAGTTACCTCAAAGCGGTTTCGAATACAACGACACGGTCAACAAAGGGCATCGCTGCATAACGATTCGCCTCCCGCTCTGGATTTCACAACGAAGGGGATGCGAGTGTGATGCCCGTGAGTGTTGAAATGGGGGAGCTGGCGCTTGCGCACGTTTCGCGGGCGCAATGGATGGACAGACCACCACAACGCTGTCCGCGTGGTCACTGGCTGTTGCCGGGACATATGACGGTGGCGACGGTCCAATGCTCTTGTGGCCCGCATATCTGCTGGGAATGTGAGTGCGGCGCAACCACTTACGGGCCGGCACTGATCGAAACATGCAGCGTGGTTGCGCTGCGCGCTTCGACTTCAAAGCGGCGCCAACGGAACTGACAAGCCTTCCAAGTTGCGGCCACGGTCGCCAGATGTGTGATGACCAGCACGACTGCGGCAATCTCCGCGCACCGCCAACGTTGTCAGCATGCCTGTTGCTGAGCGTTCCCAGGTGAACATCTCGGCGCGGTGCCGCGCGCTCCTCCGGCGCTCACGCTCTGGCCTGCTGACCATGGCGCGCACCGCTTGAGCGATCGCCATGGGTCATTGTCGGCCAGCGCGCCGCTGTCTGCGGTAATGATCTCGGTCATCGCCGATGTACGCGACACCACCGCCGGGGTGCCACAGGCCAGCGATTCCAGAGCGGCCAGCCCGAATGTCTCGTGCGGCCCCGGTGCCAGCGCGACATCAGCCGAGGCCAACAGTCCAGCCACAGTCCGCCGATCGGCGACGAATCCGGTGAAGTCGATCGGCAGGTGGGCAGCTTGGCGCTCCAGTCTGGCCCGCAACGGACCCTCGCCGACAACGACTAGTCGCGCGTCGATGCCGGCATCGCAGAGCGCGGCGACCGCGTCGATGCTGCGATCGGCGCGTTTTTCCACCGATAGCCGGCCGCAGTGCACCAACAACGTCTGTGCCGGCGTGGCGAATCGGCGCCGCAGTTCCGTGGAGCGTCTTCGGGGGTGGAAGGTTTGCAAGTCGACACCCAGCGGGATGGTCATTGTATTGGTTGCGCCGATGCGGTCGAACTCTTCGCGGGCGAACCCGGTGGTGCACACCACGGTGTCGTAGTGGGCTGCAGTGTGCCTATTCGCCAAGTCGGCGACCCGCTGTGCGGTGCGGCGCGGAAGGACTTGACCGGCAAGGCGATCCAGCCGCTCGTGGGAAATCATTACCGTGGTGGCGCCATGGTCGCGTCCCCACTGGCCGAGCGACCGCAGCGTGAGTCGGTCAGAGACCTCCAACGCATCTGGCCGCAAGGCTGCCAGCAAGGCGTGCACGGGCCTGGGCATTATCGCCCGGTAGCCTCCGGTGAGCGGAAGTAGCCTGGCGGGCATAGTGATTCGCACGACGCCGGTGTCCAGCCGGCTCCGTTGTGCACGCGCGCCAGGGACAACGAGAAAAACCTCGTGGCCGGCCGCGCAGTACTCGGCGCCCAACCGGTCGACCGCCGTCCGCAGCCCACCGGATCGAGGTCCGTAAAAGTTGGCGACCTGTACCACCCGCATACCGCGAGATAAACCGGCGCGCATGTGCGGTCAACGAGCGCAGGCCCACGGGTGGGAGAATACTGCGTGAACTCCGACTCAGGTCCCCCGAAGCGGAGTTCGGGTCGCCGGTGCCACGATGCCAGCCCGGAGCCAACCCGGACCCGCTGAGCTCAGTTCGGTTTCTTCAGATGCGGACCCAACATCTGCCGCCATGCCTTGGACATGTTCTGGTACTCCTCTTCGCAATTGCCGGCGCGGTCCTCCGGCAAGTCACCGGACGTGACGATGCCGGCGTTGGCCGCCGTGTCCGAGCCGTAGATCCAGCACTCCCAGTTGTACATCCGGGTGATGTCCATCGAATGGCCGTCCCAGAAGGGAAGCTCGTTGGCGTCGCCTGACTCCTTGGCGCTCAGCTTCCAATCTTGGGCGGTGTCCATCGCGATTTGGACACCGTTCGGGTAGGGCTTCCCGTCGGCACCGGGATCCAGCAGCTCGAAAGCGGACAGCTGGTCCGCCACGTCCTCTTCGCGCCCGGTGAAGGCGAGCTGATAGATGCCGAGCGTGGCGTGACCGAGTTCGTGGTAGAACCCGGAGGTCAACATGTTGATGGCGGCACGCACTGGGTCCGGGTTCCCAGCCCTGCCGAACCTCTGTTCGCTCTGTTCTATGTCCTCGTAGCACAGCTGGATCTCGTTGACGTTGGGATCCCAGTAGTCGTTGGCGTCGCCGCATTGCTTGCCGACGGCCCCCACATCGTGCGGCAGATTCAGGGTGTCATTGACGTGCCCGGAAACGCTCTCCAAGAGCTTTGCGTCCACCATCATCTGGCGGCCCCGTTGCGCCTCTGGCGTCTCGGCCGCGTCGTAGCGGAAGGTCATCTTTCCCACTGCCGCCGGCTCATCGGACGCTTCGGCGTGCGAACTCTCGGTACGTTGCTCCGGTTGCGGCGACTTGTCCTCGGAGTGGTGGCTTTTGGACCCACTGCATCCGGCCGCTAACAGCGCCGCGGCGTATGTCGCAACCACAACGACTAGCCTGCTCATGCGCCAGCCCCCTTCGATGGCACAGCGGCCCTCGCCTCAACCCGTGCCTTGATTCCTTGCTAATGGTCTGCCCAGGACCTGCAGGAAACGGTACGACACTTGCGCAACCGAAACAGCCGATCGCACGCAGCGGACTCGCCGCGAGGTGGTATCACCCGGATCCGAGGGAGTCGAAAATCAGTGTGCGGTAGGTCGCCATCCGCTGTGTCTGCAGAACATCAGCGTGCACCATTGGCAGCAACGGGAAAACCACTGTCGGACTGGTGTTCGGGGTGGTTGAATTAGCCGGTTCGGACGGGGGTTGCAGCACGGTGTCGATAGAGAAGGTGATTCGCCAGTTGATTGGAACGGGCTACCGCGCGATACCTGACGCCTGGCGCAGCTGAGGTTCACCCGGTGATTGGCCGATTCGTCTACCGATTCGCGTTGTTGATCGTCGGTGTGTGGGTGCTCGCCGTGGTCGCGGGCAATAGCCTGGCCCCCCCACTCGAGCGGGTCGTTGCCGATGAGGACCAGCCATTCTTGCCGTCGGGGACCGCGACTTCGCTTGCGGTGCAACGCTCTGCCGCGGCGTTCTCCCAAACGCCCACCGACAATGTGGCATACCTGGTCGTCGAGAGCGACGGGTCTCTCAGCGACCAGGATCAGGCATTCTACGACCAGCTGGTCACGGCTCTGCGCGCCGATTCCCACAACGTTTTGAACTTTGTGGACTGGTGGCGGATGCCGGCCACGGCCAACGCCACCGAGAGTAAGGATCATCATGTCGTCACTGCCACCATGCGGCTTGCCGGCATGGTGGGCACCTCGGAAGCCGAGGATTCGATCAACGACGTGCGCGGCTTCGTGGCGCAACTGCACCCACCCGCCGGTTTGCATGTCTATGTCGCCGGTGCCGGCGCCACAATCATGGACGAATTCGCCGCAATCGACCGACAGACGCAGGTCATTACCGCAGCGACATTTGTTGTGCTCCTGATCCTCTTGGTGATCGTCTATCGCTCGCTGATTACCGCGATGGTGCCCCTGTTGTCAGTCATTCTGGGTCTGGCCGTGGCTAAGCCGATCATTTCCGTCCTTGCCTCGAATGAACTCATCAGCATCTCGTCGTTCTCCCTGTCCATTGCCGTTGCGGTGGCCGTCGCGGCCGGGACCGGCTTTGCGATGTTCTTGATCGGGCGTTACCACGAGGGACGACGGTTGGGCCTCGAGCCATCCGACGCCTTGGCAAATTCCTACCGCGGTGTGGCATCCGCGATCGTGGGCTCGACACTCATCGTCGTAGCACCGCTGAGTGCATTGGCTTGGCTCAGCCTCGGCCGGATCAGCATGTTCGCCACGACCGGCGTCCTGTGCGCGATCGGTGTGCTCGCGGTTGCGGTGTCCGCCCTGAGCTTGACCGCGGCCATGGTGGCGCTCGCGAGCCGCGCCGACCTGCTTAAGCCGCCCAAAAGCAGGCGCCTGCGCCTGCGCTCGCGGCGCATCGGCACTCAGGTGGCGCGCTGGCCGGCCCCGATCCTGGTAGCCAGCGGCATCCTGGTGCTCATCCTGATTATCGGGCTTCCCGGAGTTCCGATCGCGTGGGACGAAACCTCGACGACCTCGTCCGACACCGAGGCCAACCGCGGTTACCGCGCGGTCGACGCGCACTTCGCTCCGAACCAATTACACCCCGACGTCGTCACCATCGAGACCACCCACGACATGCGTACCCCCGCCGGTCTGACCGCAATAGAGCAGGTCACCAGCGCGATCATGGCGATCTCGGGGGTGCGGATGGTGCAGTCGGCAAGCCACCCCGGTGGGATGGTGTCCAAGCAGGCCGCGCTGACCGCCGACGGCGGCAATGTCGGTGACCGCCTGGACGAATTCTCCGACCAGATGGCCTCCCGGGAGACGACGTTCGCCAATCTCGACACCGCGGTGAATGAACTGGTCCGCGGGCTCGATCTGATTCAATCGGGCATGATGGCGGGCCCCTACGCAATAGGGGGCGTGAGCCTGGCGGTACATCTCACCCAGGAGGCCACGAGCAAGGTCCGGGCGCGCGCCGCGGATGTTTCCGAGATTTTCGGTCCCCTTCGCGGCTTCGTCGGCGCGATAACCGATTGCCGCACCACCCCGGTGTGTGCCGCCGCCCAGGAGGCGGTGCAGTGGGCAACCGCGGTCGTGGACGCCTCTAGCAAGCTGGTCGATGCGGCCGAACAACTGGCCAAAGCGGCCGCCGATGCGGCCGCCGGTCTACCCGGTTTGCCGGCAATCCTGAGCAGCGTCAGCGATCAGATGAGCCAGGTACGGGCGCTGGCGGCGAGCGTGAAGGACATCCTGAACAACGTTCGTCCCGTACCCACGCAGGAGCTTCCGACGTATCTGCAGCAGCTCCTCGGCGTCTCCCAGGGCAGCACTGGCTCTAACCTCTACGCGTCCCGACAGATTCTCAACGATCCGGCTATGCGCCCGGTGCTGGACCAATTCTTTTCGGCGAACGGATATGCAACCCAGCTGCTGGTCTTTGGCAACGGCGAGGAATGGGGCGAAGATGGTGCGGTACGCGCTCGTGCGATCGCGGCTGCCGTAGCCGACGCGAGCAAGGGCGGCTTGCAACCGATCGCTGTTGAGCTCACCGGCGTCGGCCCGGCTACCCGTGACCTGCAGGACATCGTCGGCGGTGACCTCCTGCTGATGGTGGTGTGCACCCTCGGTGTCGTTCTTTTAATTGCCTCGTTCCTCTTGCGAAGTCCGGTCGCCGGGCTGATCGTCCTCGGCACCATCGCGACGTCGTATGTTTGCGCACTCGGTGCCACCGTCCTGATCTGGCAACGCCTGCTGCACCATGGTTTGCACTGGTCGATGCCGCCTATCGCGTTTGTGTCGATGGTCGGTGTGGCGTCCGGCGGCAACCTGCTTTTTGCGCTGCGCATTCGCGAAGGCCTTTCCGCGGGCCTACGCACCAGCATCATCCGAGCCTTCGCCGCGACCGGACTGGTTGTTACCGTCGGTGGCATAGTCGTCGGGATCACGATGCTCGCGCTCGGCGCCAGTAGTGTCCTCAGCCTGGCGCAGATCGGTGTCACCGTCGGCCTTGGCCTGCTGCTGGATGCTCTTGTGGTGCGCGCTTTTGTGCTACCGGCCATGATGGTGGTGCTCGACCGTTGGCTGTGGTGGCCGCGACAGTCGGCAACCGACGAGCAGGAACTTGAGCCGGTGACCGCGACCGCATGAGCAGCCACGACCTGCTGGCCGGGCGCAGTGCGGTAGTGGTCGGCGGCAGCCGCGGCATCGGGCGGGCCGTCACCGAGCTGCTGAGCAGCCTGGGCGCAGGTGTTGTGGTCAATGGGCGTGACGCGGTCGCGGTCGAGCAGACCGTCGATGCGCTCACAAGGTCGGGCGGGCGCGCCACCGGAGTAATCGGGCCAGCGGACGACGAACGCATCGCCGCGGCTCTAATCGACAGGTGCGTAAACACATTCGGACGGTTGGATGTTCTGATCAATTGCGCCGGAATCGCTGAGCCACCCCGTTCGTCGATTCTGCAGATTTCGCCGACGGAGTTCGACGAACTGATCGGCGCGCACCTGGGCACGGTGTTTCACACCTGTCGGGCCGCGGCGCCGGTCATGACCGCTCAAGGCCACGGCACGATTATCAACACCAGTTCGGTGGCGTTTCTTGGCGATTACGGCGGCACTGGCTATCCCGCGGGCAAGGGGGCGGTCAATGGGCTGACGATGGCCATCGCCGCGGAGTTGAAGGGCCAAGGGGTGCGGGCCAATGTGGTGTGCCCGGGCGCGAAGACCCGGCTTTCTACTGGCAACGAGTACGAACAGCACATCGAGGACCTCTACCGTCGCGGACTACTTGACGAGATCACCAGGCGCGCATCACTTGACGCCCCTCCACCGGACTTTGTGGCTCCGGTTTACGCCTACCTCGCCAGCGATCTGGCACGCGAGGTCACGGGTCAGATCCTGGTTGCCGCAGGCGGATTCGTCGGTCGATTCGATCGGCCGACACCGCAGTTGCTCGGATACCGCGACCACCAGAACAGTGACCCATGGTCGGTTGATGAGTTACACAGCATGATTAACCGATGAGCATGAAGATCGTCAGTAGCACCGCGTAGCCGACGACGACCACCCCCGCACCGGCCAGGCTGATCCGGGCCGGAGCCCCATCGATCGGGTCGAGCCAGCGCCGGAACGGTCGTGATGCTGCCGGGACGAGCACCCATTGCAGCAACGCAACGCTGATCACGTTGCCGACGAAAATGGCTGCCCCCTCGACGATTCCGAGACGGCTGAGAGCAGGAGCCAGCGACTTGGACAGCAGAACGACGGTCGGGTACAGGCAGAGCACCACCAGCATCGCCGATTTCCACGCCGGCGTGATCTTCGTCTGACCGTCGGCAATGCGGACTGTCGAGCCGAACGGCGCACTGTGTGGTAACTCGGCGAAGTCGTGTGTCAACTCGTCGCGCAGTCGGGGCAGGGCTTGCTGGCGCTCTCTGGACCTGATCCACCCGCCGAGCTGCCTGGCGGTACGGAACCGTAGCAACGACATCCACTGCCCGGAGGGATCCGCCGGAAACAGGGCAGTGCCTTCATAGCCGGGAAATGCCGAGCTCACCAGTGTCAGATCGCTTTGTGCGGCCACGAATTCGGCGTCTTTGCCGGGTGCGACACTGTGCAGGAAAACGCCAGCATTGGCTGGTGGTAGCTCGCCCTCGGCCAGAATGAGGTCCGAGGTGGACCGCCAGAATCCTTGCTCGGCACCCGCGGCGAGGACGGTTTGGCGCTGTGCGCTGTCGAGCCACGTGTCGAGCAAGTCGGTGCTGTCGAAGGAGATCTCAACTGCCCAGACGAATTGCCGGTCGCTTTGCACCGATTGGCGCGCGTCGACATATCCCGATGCCTGCCGGGCCACCGCTATGTATTCGGCGATCCAACCGTCGAATCGTTCAGGTTCAGACGGTGTATGAAAGGTCGTGATCGCGGTGGCGCCAACAGTCATGTGAGTTGTTTACCATCCACTCGCCCGGACCCTGCCGGACCCGCAAAGGCGTCGTCGCCCAGCGACATGCGGATCACTCGGCTCGCGACGACAGCAAAGCTCTTGCCCAGGGCGCGCCGGTGCCTTGCACCCACACCTGCAACCTTGTACGAAGTGTTGCGGAGCGGTCGATTCGTTCTGCTCACCAGCGGACCTGCGGAAAACGTTGAGGGCCGGCTCGGTGTCGATCACGCGATTCACTCCGGCCCCTCGCTTCCAGCCGCCGTGCTGGTCCGGCCCGACGGCGACATCGCCTGGGCGAAGCGCCGGCAACCGGCCGCCGCCGAACTGCCGAGAGTGCTCACCGAGTGGTGTGGTAAACCCGCGGGGGTTCGCTGCGCAATTCGGTAGGCGTGCGCCATCATTGGAGGTCACGGTGCCGTTTCAATGAAAATGTTTAGCGGGGTGCCGGTGCGGGTACGCCAGGCGGGATCCCGGGATCGTGGGCTCGATGAGGAGCCGGGGGATTCCCATTCGGACCGGGTTTTCACCATAGAAAACTAATTTTCCGTGCGTTATCTAGTCGAGCAGGCGGCTATGGAACGACTTAGTGGACTTGATGCTTTTTTCCTCTA
>JAVROG010000579.1:0-4060 GCA_032162865.1 Mycobacterium sp.
ACGGATCGCGACCATGCTATCGGGGCGGCGTCTCAGGGCTGCCCCGGCTTGAGCCGCACGAACAACGCGTCGGCTTCAGTCAGCAGGGTGTCGCCGTCACTCAACCGGCCGGACACGAACATCTTGCGTCCGTCCACGTTGTCGATCCCCGCCTCGAACTGCAACTCTTTTTCGATCGGCACGATGTTGCGGTAGTCGATCTTGAGGTAGGCGGTGCGCTGTCGTCGGCTGCCGGTGAGCACCGAGGCGGTCAGCCCGAGCACCGTGTCGAACAGCATGCCGAGCGAGCCGCCGTGTACGGCGCCGTTGCGCCCGAGGTGAAATCGGCTGAACCGGGCCCAGCCTTCGACCCGGCCGTCGTCGGTTTTATGGGCGTCCATGGGAATGGTCAGGACGTTGCCGCGGACCGGTAGGTCCATCCGGCGCCCCGACGGGGCATGCCATTCGTCGGCGTCGTACGGAGTCAGCAGTGCGGACAACTGCTCCAGTCGATCGGCGGCATCGCTGATCACCGCGTCGGGAGCGTCCACGGCGCGCGCATGATCCTGCAGCTTGCGCACGGCATCGACGAACCGCCCGTAATCCGGGCCGCCCTTTTTGGTCGGCTCGGGCGGGTTGAATCCACCGCCAGGATGTTGCTGATGCTCGGCTGCCACCAGGACACCGTATTAAACGACGGGTTCAGCGGCGCGGGCTAACCCTCTTGCGCAGCGCCAGCTGCCGACAGCGCCTCGAATTCCTCATCGGTGAGGCTGATCCCGGCGGCGGCAACGTTCTCCTCCAGGTGCGCCACCTTGGAGGTGCCCGGAATCGGCAACACCACCGGCGAACGCTTCAACAGCCAGGCCAGCGCCAGTTGCGACGGCGTCGCGTCATGGGCGTCCGCGATCTTGCGCAGCGGACCGTCTGGCGCGGCCAGTGGTCCGGACGCCAGCGGGAACCACGGAATGAAGCCGATGCCCTGGGCGGTCGCGGCATCCAGCAGCGGCTCGGCGGTACGAGTGGTCAGGTTGTACATGTTCTGCACCGAAACGATCGGCGCAATCTTGCGAGCGGCCTCGAGTTGGTCGACGTTGATCTCGGACAGACCGATGTGGCGGATCTTTCCTTCGCCCTGCAGTTTGACCAACTCACCGAGTTGGTCGGCCAGCGGGAAATTCTCGTCGATGCGGTGCAACTGATACAGGTCGATGGTGTCGACGCCCAGGCGTCGCAGGCTCATCTCGCATTCCTGGCGCAGATAGCTCGGATGACCCAGGGGTATCCAGACATCCGGACCAGTACGCAACAGACCGGCCTTGGTGGCGATCACCAGACCTTCGTACGGGTGCAGCGCCTCGTGGATGATCTCCTCGCATATGTACGGGCCGTACGAATCCGCGGTGTCGATGAAGTTCACCCCAAGTTCGACCGCGCGCCGCAACACGCGTACGCATTCGTCGCGGTCCGCGGGCGGGCCCCAGACGCCTTTCCCGGTCAGGCGCATTGCGCCGTAGCCGAGCCGGTTGATCGTGAGGTCACCGCCGAGTGTGAACGTTCCGGAATCTTGTGCAGTCACGTATGAAACGGTACGCGTGGCAAGCTGGCCACGTGGACCTGCATTCACTTGCCGACCTTCAGCTGACCTATCAGGAAGTGGGCGCAACCGCTGCCGACCGACTGCCCCCGGGGTATGGCCACCTGAGCGCATCCGCCCAGATCGGCACCGGCCGCGACCGTTTCGAAGAGGCCGCCGACTCCGTCATGCACTGGGGCATGCAGCGCGGCGCCGGCCTGCGGGTGCAGGCCAGTTCCGACACCGTGTCGATCTCCACCGTGGTGGTCGTGAAGATGCTGGGCGTGCTGCGCGCGCCATGCCGGGTGGTGTACGTGATCGACGAACCCGACGTGCGCGGCTTCGCTTATGGCACCCTGCCCGGCCATCCGGAGTCGGGTGAGGAGCGCTTCGCCGTCCGATACGACCCGAACACCTCCGCGGTGTATGCGGAGGTGTCGGCGTTCTCCCGCGCCGCGACCTGGTGGAGCAAACTCGGTGGGCCCTTCGTGGCGGTGGCCCAGCGGGTGATCGCCAAGCGGTATCTGCGCGGGATCTAACCGGGCTAGGATCCCCAGCCCGCGAGCAAAGCCTTTGCCCCCGAACACATCGCCTCGATGACCTCACCCACGGCGGCGTCGTCGCGGACCATCCCGACACCCTGACCCGCGTCGACTGGAGCGACCCGCAGGTCGTCGGCGGCGACAGCGGCGGCGAACCCGTCGCGCGCGCCGGGGTCGGCGACCAACGCCTCCTCACGACCCGTCCACTGCGTGACGAACTCGTTGGTCAACACCCGCGCGGGGAACCGTTCCGGCCACGGCAGACCAGCGGCGAGGTCGAAGATCCGAGTGATCCGGGTGTCGGTTTCGGACGCGTCGATCAAGGCCCGACGGCTCGCCTCGCCGGTCAGTGCCTCCGGACATGCGGCCAGCCGGGTGCCCAGCCAGGCTCCGCTGGCACCAGCGGCCAGCACGGCGGCCAGGCTTCGGGACGACGCGATGCCGCCGCCGGCCAGCACCGGCACGGACACCGCGTCCAACACCACATCGAGCAACGGCAGCGTGCCGAGTCGCACCTCCCCGTGGCCACCGCCCTCGGCCCCCCTCGCCACCAGGATGTCGACCCCGGCGTCGGCCGCCCGTCGCGCCCCGACCGCGTCGTAAACCTGGGTGGCGGTGGCGATTCCGGCATCGTGCGCCGCGGCAACCCACGACCAGTCAGCGCCGAAACTGACCGATAACAGCGTCGGACCCGCGGCAAGCGCGTCATGCAGTAACCCCGACTGACTACGCATGACCCAGTCCACCAAGCCGATCCCGAACCGCCCGCTCACGTGCGGCAACTCGGCGGCCAACGATGCCCTGTTCGCGGCGCTGCCCATGCCGATCATGCCCAGGCCCCCGGCCGCGGTGACGGCGGCCGCCAGCCGGCCGCCGGCGACCCCGCCCATCGGCGCGTTGACGATCGGCACCCGCAGGCCGAAGTCCCGCGACCAGGGCGTCGCCAGCACGATCAGTGGGACGCTCCGGGCTGGGACTTCAGCACGGTCAGGATCACCACCGAGTCCTGCACCGCGTGCAGGGCATGGCGTACCGGCGGGATGGCGACGTAATCGCCGGACTTGCCGTCCCAGGTGTCCTCGCCGGCGGTCAGGCGCACGTGCCCCTGCAGCACCTGCAGGGTCGCCTCACCCGGGCTCTGGTGCTCGGACAAGTCGTGATCGGCCAGCAGGGCCAGCACGGTCTGGCGAAGTTCGTGGGTGTGACCGCCATGAATAGTGTGGGCGGCGCGCCCGCTGTGTGACGTGCGCGCTTCGGCCAACTTCTCCGATGCCAGCTCGGTCAATGACACTGATTCCATCGGTCAGTCCTCTTCCATCGGTCAATCCTCCTGGGTCAATCCTCCTGGGTCAGCTCCTGAGCAGCAGTATCCCCGCCACCAGCAAGGCGACCACCTTGACCGCCTCCGCACCCGCGTAAATGTAATGGGAACGCGACCGCGGGACATTCAAGCCCGGCCAGTACCAGGTCGGTCCGGCGGGTCAGTTTGGGACGCAGGCCGACCAGCTGCACGGCCAGGGCGGCGACGGCCACTGACAGCGCCGCGGTGATCCGCACCGGCGTCGGACCCGCCACCACGATCGCGCCAATCACCAGGGCGAATACCACCTCCGCGGCGTTGAGCGCACGGAAGACCAGGCGACCGATGCCCAGCCCGATCTGGAGAGTCACATTGGGCGCCCGGAACTTCAGCGGAGCTTCCAGGAACGAAATGGCCAGCACCATGCCGAGCCAGACGAAGGTGACGGCGATCTCGATGGCCGGCCCGGCATTCACGGTGCCGCCGCTGCCGGTGCGAGGTGGGCCAAGCACAGGTCGGGCTCCGAGAATGCTTCGAGCCGCTCGACGGTCACCGGCGCCCCCCAGGTTTCCAAGGCTCCTCGCATGAGACCCAGGTGAATTGGACAAATCACGCCGGGCTGCATTTCGGCGAGCTCGAGGAACGGGCAGTGCCGCAGGCCCA
>JAVROG010000580.1:0-7359 GCA_032162865.1 Mycobacterium sp.
CCCTTTTTGTCCATGAACCGCCCGGACCACTGCATGGTCAGCATGGCGCCGAGGCCCTGAGGAATCAGATGCAGCCCGGATTGCATCGGCGTGAGATGCATGACCTGCTGTAAGTAGCTCGGCAGCAGGAGCATCGAGCCGAAAAAGGCGATGGCGAACAGGAACGCCGTCACATTGGCATGGGTGACCACGGGGTTCTTGAACAGTCGCAGGTCGATGAGTGGGTGATCCGCGCGGTACCAGGCATGCACCACGAACGCGACGATCAACGTCAGGCCGATGATCACCGGTACCAAAACGGTGCGGTCGGCCAGCGTGCCACGGCCGGGGATCGAGGACACTCCGAACAGGAAGGTGGCCAGTCCTGGTGACAGCAGCAGCACGCCGATGGCGTCGAATGTTTGCGACGGTGCCGGTTCGTCTCGGGGGAACACATACAACGCGAGAATGAACGCACACAACCCGATCGGCAGGTTGATGAGGAAGATCCAGGGCCAGCTGAAGGCGCTGATCAGCCAGCCTCCCAGGATCGGCCCGCCGATCGGACCGAGCAACATCGGGATGCCCAGCACAGACATCAGCCGGCCCAGTCGCTTCGGACCGGCAACGTGCGTCAGAATCATGAATCCCAGCGGCATCAGCATGCCGCCGCACATACCCTGTACCACACGAAATACATTGAGCAGCAGAATGCTTGGCGCTATCGCGCAGAGCAACGAGCCCGCCATGAACGCCAGCACCGAACCCATCCACAGCCGTTTCGTGCCGAATCGGTCGGCCGCCCAACCGGCGATGGGGATCACGGTGGCCAGCGCAAGCGTGTAGCCGGTCATGGTCCAGCCGACGACCGCCTGTGTCGACCCGAACTCGAGGATGAAGGTGCGTTGCGCGACGCTGACGACGGTGGCGTCCAGAGCCATCATCGCCGAGGCCAAGATGCACACTCCGGCGATCCGGAACGTCGCGGCGTCCAGCTTGTCGGGGTAGTCGGGTGCGCCCGCGTGCCCCGTGGCGGTGTTGGGTGGCGCGGCGTCGACAGGCGCGGAAGTTGCCTTCTCCATGGCGTTGCTGAGCATATCTAAACGATTCCGGACGACCGACGCAGGGACTGCCCTCGCCGATATCCGTTCGACCTGATCAGGGGCCGGATATACGTCTGCCGTCCGTGTGTCCTTTACTGTCCCGACACCTGAAATCGGCAAACTACAAGCGTGTCTGGAAAACTGATCGTCTCGGTTTCGGGGATAGGCGAGCACACCCTGGCCGACGTGAATGACTTCTGCGCGCAGATGGATGCCCGTTCGGTCCCGGTGTCGTTACTGGTGGCACCGCGCCTGGGCGATGGCTATCGGCTCGACCGCGATCCGCGCACCGTTGACTGGCTAACCGGCCGGCGCGCCGGCGGCGACGCTATCGTGCTGCACGGCTACGACGAAGCGGCCACCAAGAAGCGGCGTGGCGAATTCGCGACACTGCACGCGCACGAGGCCAACCTGCGCCTGACGGCTGCCGATCGGGTGCTCGAGCATCTTGATCTGCGCAGCCGGCTGTTCGCGGCGCCGGGCTGGCTCGTCTCACCCGGCGTGGTCAAGGCGCTGCCGAGCAACGGGTTCCGGCTCGTTGCTGACGCATATGGAGTGACCGACCTGGTCCGCCACACCACTGTGCGGGCCCGGGTACTGGGCATCGGCGAGGGCTATCTTGCCGAGCCGTGGTGGTGCCGGATGGTGGTGATGTCCGCCGAGCGCATCGCCCGGCGGCACGGCGTGGTCCGGATCGCGGTCGCCGCCCGTCACCTGCGTAAACCCGGACCCCGTCAAGCCATGCTGGACGCCGTCGACCTGGCTCTGATGCAGGAATGCGCGCCGATCGTGTACCGCTGGCGGTCCGATAAAGCGGTGCTCGACGCCGCCTGATGCTCGGCGAGTGCCACCCGATCGGTGGCACTAACGTGTATCGGCATGAGCGATGCAAGTTCTGGTTCGAACGAGTTCACAGCTGACGCGATCATCGTCGGAGCCGGACTGGCGGGGCTGGTTGCGGCCTGCGAATTGATAGACCGGGGCCTGCGGGTGCTCATCGTCGACCAGGAAAACAGCGCGAACGTCGGCGGGCAGGCTTTTTGGTCGTTCGGCGGCCTGTTCTTTGTGGACAGTCCCGAGCAACGTCGGTTAGGGGTCCGCGACAGCTACGAACTCGCGTTGCAGGATTGGTTGGGGACGGCGGCGTTCGACCGGCCGGAGGACTACTGGCCCGAACAATGGGCGCACGCCTATGTCGACTTTGCGGCGGGGGAGAAGCGGAGTTGGCTGCGGGCCCGCGGCCTGAAGATTTTTCCATTGGTGGGTTGGGCCGAACGTGGCGGTTACGACGCGCAGGGACATGGTAATTCGGTGCCGCGATTTCACATCACCTGGGGAACCGGACCCGCTCTGGTCGAAATCTTCGTTCGCCAGCTGCGCAACCGGCCGAACGTGCGGTTCGCCCATCGCCACCAGGTGGACAAGTTGATCGTCGAGAGCGACGCGGTGACCGGCGTCCGGGGCACCGTATTGGAGCCCTCAGATGAACCGCGGGGTGCACCCTCATCGCGAAAAGCGGTAGGCAAGTTCGAGTTTCGTGCGTCAGCGGTGATCGTGACCAGCGGTGGCATCGGCGCCAACCACGATCTGGTGCGCAAGAACTGGCCGCGGCGGATGGGGCGCGCCCCCAAGCAGTTGCTCAGCGGGGTGCCCGCCCATGTGGACGGCAGGATGATCGGCATCGCGCAAAAGGCCGGCGCGCGGGTGATCAACCCCGACCGGATGTGGCATTACACAGAGGGCATCACCAACTACGACCCCATCTGGCCGCGGCACGGAATCCGGATCATCCCCGGCCCCTCGTCGCTGTGGCTGGACGGTGCGGGCAACCGGTTGCCGGTTCCGCTGTATCCCGGTTTCGACACGCTGGGAACGTTGGAACACATTGCCCAGACGGGCTATGACTACACCTGGTTTGTGTTGAACAGCAGGATCATTGAAAAGGAATTCGCGTTATCCGGTCAGGAGCAGAATCCCGATCTGACCGGGCAGAGCGTTCGTCAGCTGCTGACATCGCGGGCGCGCTCAGGGCCGCCGGGGCCGGTGCAGGCCTTCATCGATCAGGGTGTGGATTTCGTCACCGCGGATTCGTTGCCCGAGCTTGTGAACTCTATGAATGAACTCCCCGATGTGGAGCCGTTGGACTACGAGACGGTGGAGGCCGCGGTGACGTCCCGCGATCGTGAGGTGGTCAACAAGTTCACCAAGGATGGTCAGATCACCGCGATTCGGGCTGCGCGTACCTATTTGGGCGACCGACTGGGCCGCGTTGTCGCGCCGCACCGGTTGGTCGATCCGAAGGCGGGGCCGCTGATCGCGGTCAAATTACATATCCTCACCCGAAAGACGTTGGGTGGTATCGAGACTGACTTGGACGCTCGGGTGCTCAAATCCGACGGAACCCCGATCACCGGGCTGTACGCGGCCGGTGAGGTCGCCGGCTTCGGTGGCGGCGGTGTGCATGGTTACCGTGCTTTGGAGGGCACGTTTCTGGGTGGCTGTATCTTCTCCGGCCGGGCCGCCGGGCGCGGTGCCGCCGAGGACATCACATAACGCGAGCGAGCGCGTGGGCCACCCGCTAGAACGTGACCGCGCTTTCTTCCGGTAACACCTGGAAGTCGGTGGTGGTCATCTCGGTGAGCCGGCCGTAGTAGATGCCGCGGGCGTCAGGAGCCACGACCCCTTGGTGGATGGGTACCGCGTGTGCGGGCGCCACCGCGCGCAGATAGTCGACGGCCTCCGAGATCTTCATCCACGGGGCCGCAGCGGGAGTGGCTAAGACGTCCACCGGCTCATCGGGAACGAACAGCGCATCACCGGGATGCATCAGCCTGGCGCGGTGTTCGCCGTCGCCGACCAGATACGAAATATTCTCTATCACAGGGATTTCCGGGTGAATGACGGCATGCCGTCCGCCGACAGCGCGAATGGTCAGTGACCCCACCGACAGTTCGTCGCCGACATGCACCACCTGGCATGGCGCGTCCAGCTGGTCGGTGGTCTGCGGGTCGGCGTACAGCGCCGCGTCCGGGTTGCCCTCGAGCAGCGCCGGTAGCCGCGAGACGTCGACGTGGTCGGGGTGCTGATGGGTGATCAGGATCGCCGACAGGCCGGTGATTCCCTCGAAGCCGTGGGCGAAGGTCCCGGGGTCGAACAGGATCTTTGTCGGACCGAACTCGGCGAGCAGGCAGGAATGCCCAAAATGCGTCAGTTGCATGTCTACGATTGTGCCCTGATGGGGGCCTTGCAGCTCCACCCCGGTGTTTCCGCAGGACGCCCCGAACTAACTGGTCGCCGGGCGGTGCCCCACGCACATCGCTTCGTGTCCGTGAGATACCCGAAATTGCCACTGCCTCGGAACTTTTCCCACTTTGTGTCGGGCGTGCGACCCGGGTGGGCGTTCGGACTGTAGGTTCGGCGAATGGTCACCGTCGACATCCTCTACAGCGCAGCCGCGCACCCCTGGCCGGAGCTGCGGGACAGCGTGTTGCGGGCCGAAGCGGAGGGCTTTGGCACTGCGTGGGTGTACGACCACCTCTCGGGCGCGATGCTGTCGGGCACCCGCATGCTGGAATGCTTCACGTTAGCCGGCGCGCTGGCGGGCGCTACGTCGTCAATCGGAATCGGCACTCTGGTCGTGAACGCGGCTAACCGGCCGGCCGGGGTGACGGTTGCCGCGGCCGCCTCGGTGCAAGAGATCAGTGGCGGACGATTCGTGTTCGGCCTCGGCGCCGGCGCGGCACCCGGCAGCCAATGGTCCCGAGAGCACGAACTGCTCAACATACCGCTCGGCGACTCGATGTTGTTGCGCCACAAACGGTTGATGGACGTCCTCGACCTGTGTGACGTCCAGTGGGATCCGCGTCGAGGAGCGAAGTGGGCGGGTTTTCCGCTACCGTCCCCTCGCCCACCGGTACTGCTCGGCGTCAACAGCATCGCTTTGGCCAAGATCGCCGGCGAGCGGTGCGACGCGGTGAACGTTTGGCTTGAGCATCCCCGTATCGGCCAGTTCTTCGAGGCTGCCCGGGTTGCGCGCGCCGAGTCCGTCCGAGCCGCTACTCCGCTGGTGCTCAACGCGTGGACAGCCCACAGTGCTGCCTCACTCGATCCCGCCGGGGAGGCGCACCGTCGCATCTCCGATCTCGGTGGCGACGGACTGATCCTGGTTACCGGCTCGTCCCGGTAACTCGCGTGGCGATGGATCGCCGGTAGAGTGAGCGCCGATCCTCCGGGCGTCTTGCTCGCGCCGCACCGGCGCTCGCGATTCGCCGGGGGGAGGCCCTCTGCCCGGCTTCTTGCTCGCGCCGTACCGGCGCTCGCCGTCGCCGGGCGGCGATCTGATCTGAGGAGGAGCGCGGTGGCCCGGGTGGTCGTGCATGTGATGCCCAAGGCGGAGATTCTTGATCCGCAAGGTCAGGCAATCGTCGGTGCCCTGGGGCGGCTGGGTCATCCCGGAATATCAGAAGTCCGTCAGGGCAAGCGGTTTGAGTTGGAGGTCGACGAGACCGTGGATGACACCGTGCTTGCCGAGATTGCGGAATCGCTGCTGGCGAACACGGTGATCGAGGATTGGACGATAAGCCGGGACGCGCGGTGACGGTACGCATAGGCGTCATCACCTTCCCCGGCACCCTCGACGAGGTGGATGCTGCCCGTGCGGCGCGACAGGTGGGCGCCGAAGCGGTCAGCCTGTGGCATGCGGACGCCGACCTCAAGGGCGTCGACGCGGTGGTGGTGCCCGGCGGCTTTTCCTACGGCGACTACCTGCGCGCAGGCGCGATCGCCCGGTTCGCACCGGTGATGGGCGAGGTCGTTGCCGCTGCCGGCCGCGGCATGCCGGTGCTCGGCATTTGCAACGGTTTTCAAGTGCTCTGTGAGGCCGGCCTGCTCCCAGGCGCCCTCACCCGCAATGTGGGGCTGCACTTCATCTGCCGCGATGTGTGGTTGCGCGTGTCGTCGACGTCGACCGCGTGGACATCACGTTTCGAGGCCGATGCCGACTTACTGATACCGCTGAAGTCCGGCGAAGGACGCTATGTGGCACCAAAAGAGGTCATTGAACAGCTCGAAGGCGACGGACGAGTAGTGTTCCGCTACCACGACAACCTCAACGGCTCGCTGCACGACATCGCCGGCGTCAGCTCAGCGAACGGCCGCGTCGTCGGCCTGATGCCCCACCCCGAACATGCCATCGAAGCGCTGACCGGTCCATCCGATGACGGGCTTGGCCTGTTCTATTCGGCGCTCGACGCGGTGCTGGCCGCCTGAACCAGGTTCGAATCAGGCCGACAAGATCGCGTACGGCGTTGCCGCGGTGCGTAATTCATCGAATGCCGCGATGAGTGCGTCGGTCGCGTCGTGGGCATCTTTGAACGTCTGATCGTCGGTGAGCACCGCGATACCCAACTTGTCCGCATAGCTCCACACGGTGATGTTGACCGGTGCGCCCGGCGATAGCACGCCCGTCGAGTAGATCTCGCTGACCGGCGCACCGCCGAAGTGACCACGCCTGCGCGGTCCCATGACGCTGGAAACAGCCACATTCATGATCTTGTTCTGCGCCTGCCGCCGACCCAGCCACCGGAAGGCTGCCGGGGCGATCGCGGCGGGCAGGTAGTTCATCATGCGGCCGTACAGGCGCGGGCCGAGGATTTCGTGTTCTTCCTTGGCGATTTGGCTCGCCAGCGCCACCAGTCGCACCCGCTCAACGGGATCGGCGATGTGCACGGGCAGCGACACCGACAAACCGCTGATCTCGTTGCCGGTGACGCGGTCGGACTTGTCCGTTGCTGTCGGCACCGACGCGATGATCGGGCGGTCAGCGGCACCTTCGTAGTTCAGCAGCAGCGTCCGCAAGCCTCCGGCCGCAACCGCCAGGATGAGGTCGTTGATCTTGATGTCCAAGTCAGCGGCGGTCGCTTTGACATCAGCCAAAGGCAGTGTGGCGCTGGCGAATCGACGCCGCGGTGACACCACGTGGTTGAGGAAGGTCGGTGGGGCGTCGAAAGGGACCGCCAGATCGGGATGGTTGCCACGTTCCCGGGTGCGGCGACGCACCCGGGCCATCCCCACCGCGGCAGTTCTGATCAACCCCGGCAGTTCGGCGATTTGCCGAAGGTGGTCGCGTGCGGCTACGCGCAGCAGTCCGGCGGATGTCGGCGTGGCGTCGTTCTGTCTTTCGGGCGGGGTCACGTCGGTCAGATCCATCGCTCGCGCCAACAGGTTCGCCGATGCAACGCCATCGGCCAGCGAATGGTGCACCTTGCCGATTACCGCG
>JAVROG010000581.1:0-7391 GCA_032162865.1 Mycobacterium sp.
AACGTGCCGACATGCAACTCGTAGATCACCGCACCTGCCACGGACCGGCCAGGCCAGTCGCCGTCGGTCCAAGCGGCT
Organism: Mycobacterium sp.; assembly: GCA_032162865.1. Lineage (GTDB taxonomy): Bacteria > Actinomycetota > Actinomycetes > Mycobacteriales > Mycobacteriaceae > Mycobacterium. Next base: position 79 of record JAVROG010000581.1, read on the forward strand.
CTGGACGCATCCCACAGCTGCGAGCGGTCGTGCACCCCGTCGGGCTGGCGCGCCGACCGAGGATCAGGCAGCACGGCGGGGTCGTCGTCGAGCAAGAAGCCGTAGCGGGCGTCTGGTGGCGTGTCCACGTCCGCATGCCACCAGCCGTCATCAGAGCGGCTCATGTCGTGCACGGCGCCGTCGACGTCCAGTCGCACCCGCTCGGGCCTGGGCGCCCACACCCTGAAGTCAGCCTTGTGATCAGGCATGGTCTCGCTCCAGCAGCACGACGGGCAGATCGGCGAACAACTGGGCGGTCGAGGTCGGTCCGCTCGACATGGCTCCGGTGAGCCGGTCGGTCCACGAGCCATCGGGCAACGGCAGTACCGTGTCGCCCCAGCCGCCGCCGGTGAGCCGCACCGTCCAACGGGTGACCGCGACCAGGATGTCGGGGCCCCGGCGGAACGCCACCACATGATCACTGGCCTGACCCGCGGCGAGCACCGGAACGTAATCGCCATGCAGAAAGCAGTCCGGACGCGATCGGCGCAGCCGAAGCGCAGTGGTCACGACCCGAATCTTGGTATGCTGCAACTCGTTCAGTGCGGCTCTGCGTTTCGCGTAGTCGACTTCGCGGCGGTTGTCCGGGTCGACGAGGCTGTCGTCCCACAACTCGGTGCCCTGGTACACGTCGGGTATACCCGGCACGGTGAGCGCCAGTAGCTTCTGGCCCAACGCATCGCTCGCGGCGTGCGGGTTGAGTTGGCCGACGAGTTCAGTCAACTGGCCGGCCACCGGTCCGTCCAATACGGTGTCCAGCCAGCGGTGCACGCCGTCCTCGAATTCGGTGTTCGGGTCGTTCCACGACGTATGCCACGCCGCTTCCCGGATCGCCTTCTCTGCGTAGCCGTGCAGGCGGTCTCGCAGCGAGTCGCTGATCTCACCGCTCACCGGCCAGACGCCGAAGATGTTCTGCCACAGGAACTGTCCGGTCGCAGCGTCGGGGGAGGGCGCCTGAATCTCCCAGCGCGCGACGAACTCTGTCCACAGCGACGGCACCTGCGACAGCACACCGATCCGGGCCCGGACGTCCTCACCGCGTTTGGTGTCGTGGGTGGTCAGCGTCGTCATGGCCTGTGGCCACAGCCGGGCGCGGCTGGCGGCGCTCTGATGAAACTCGGCTGCACCGACGCCGAAGCGGTGCGGCTCGCCGCCGACTTCGTTGAGAGACACCAGGCGGGCGTCTCGATAGAACAGGCAGTCTTCGACCGCTTTGGCAGTGACCGCGCCGCATAGCTGCTGGAACCGGGTGGCGGGCTCGCCGCCGGCCGCCAGCGCGGTGGCCAGAATCTGCAGTGCTGGCCCCAACTCCGGTTGCGCCGCTTGAGTTTTAGCCAATGCGGTGGGCAGGACCGCGGCCAGACCGGGGTAGTCGCACCGATAGACGCCGATGTTGGTCAGCAGCGCCGCCACCGCATCGGGAAGCAACGGATCATCGGCCTTCGCAGCCGCCACGATATTGCGCCGGAGGCGCGCCAGCTCACTGGCCAACGTGTCGGTTGCGGCGCGAATCTTCAGTTCGGTCAACATGTCCGCCATCGCGCTGTAGGGCACGCCGGCAGATTCGACGAGCGCGGTGAGTGCCGGCGCCCCACTGGGATCGACGAAGACGCCGCCCACTTCGCGCAATACGTCGTAGCCGGTGGTGCCGGCGACCGGCAGAGTGGGCTCCAGGGCTTCGTCGACAGCCAGGATCTTTTCGATCACGATCCAGGCGTCGGGCCCGAGCACCTCGCGTAACCATACCAAATAGCCTGCGGGATCGGACATTCCGTCCGGGTGGTCGATCCGCACTCCGTCGACGATCCCCTCGCTGACCCAGCGCGCCACTTCGGCGTGGCTGGCATCGAAGACCGAACGATCCTCCTGGCGCAGACCGGCCAGCGAGGTGATCGAGAAGAATCGGCGATAACCGACCACGCCGCTGCGCCAGCCCACCAGGCGGTAGTGCTGGCGGTCGTGGACCTCGGGTCCGGTGCCGTCGCCCGTGCCGGGGGCGATGGGTAGCGCCAGGTCACCCAGTCGCAGCAGGTCGTCGTCGATCGTGAGGTCAGCGGCATCGTCGTCGGAACCCAACAGTGGCAGCACGATTCGGCCGGAATCGTCCAGCGACCAGTCGATATCGAAGAACGTGGAGTAGTTCGAATCGCGCCCGTGCCGCAGGACATCCCACCACCAGGAGTTCTGCTCGGGCTTGTCGATCCCGACGTGATTGGGCACGACGTCGACGATCAACCCCATCCCGCGCGCCCGGGCCGCCTCGGCCAGCCGGGCCAGGCCCTCGGGGCCGCCGAGGTCCGGTGACACAGTCGACGGGTCGGTGACGTCATACCCGTGGGAGGACCCACTGACCGCGGTCAGGATGGGGGACAGGTACAGGTGCGACACGCCGAGTTCGTCGAGGTAGTCCAGCAGGTTTTCGGCGTCGGCGAGGGTGAACGCGAAACCACTCGACGCGCCGCGCAGCTGCAACCGGTAGGTTGCGGAGACCGGAAATGCCATGCGCTACAAGGTCTTACGTAGAATGACAATGGAGCGCCCGGATAACGCGACATCGTCGCCCTGGTCGACGACCCGCTCGGCGGTGCCGGTCGGGCTGGTGGTGTCCAGTTCTACCGTCCACTGCTGGGCATAGTCGCCGGGAGGCATGGTGAAGGTGACCTCCTGGTCGTGAGCGTTGAAGCACAGCAGGAACGAGTCGTCGACGATGCGTTCGCCGCGACGATTCGGCTCGGGCAGTGCCTTGCCGTTGAGGAACACCGCGATGCTCTTGCCGAAGTCGTTGTCCCAGTCCTGTGGCGTCATCTCCTGGCCCGCCGGGGTGAGCCAGGCAATATCGTGAGCTTCGGCACCGCTGCGAACCGGCCGGCCCTTCAGGAAGCGGCGGCGGCGAAACACCGGGTGTTTCCTGCGCAGCCGCGTCACCTTCCGGGCAAAGGTCAGCTGATCGGCATTCTTCTCAACCAACGACCAGTCCATCCACGCCAATTGGTTGTCCTGGCAGTAGACGTTGTTGTTGCCCAGCTGGGTTCGTCCGATCTCATCGCCGTGGGAAATCATCGGGGTCCCCTGGCTGAGCATCAGGGTGGCCCAGAAGTTGCGCATCTGCTGGCAACGAAGTTCTTGGATGTCGGGATCATCGGTGGGACCTTCGACGCCACAGTTCCAGGACCGGTTGTGGCTCTCGCCGTCGCGGTTGTCTTCGCCATTGGCCAAGTTGTGTTTTTCGTTGTAGGACACCAGGTCGTTCAGCGTGAAGCCATCGTGGGCGGTGACGAAGTTGATGCTGGCGCTCGGGCGGCGCCCCGTCGCCTCGTACAGGTCCGACGACCCGGTCAGCCGGGAAGCGAACTCGCCCAATGTTGCGGGCTCGCCCCGCCAGTAGTCGCGCACAGTGTCGCGGTATTTCCCGTTCCATTCGGTCCACAAACCTGGGAAGTTGCCGACTTGATAACCACCTTCGCCGATGTCCCACGGTTCGGCGATTAACTTCACCTGGCTGACCACCGGATCCTGCTGCACCAGGTCGAAAAACGCGGACAGCCGGTCAACGTCGTAGAACTCGCGGGCCAGCGTCGCCGCCAGGTCGAAGCGGAAGCCGTCGACATGCATCTCGAGCACCCAGTAGCGCAACGAATCCATGATCAACTGCAGGGTGTGTGGTTGCCGCACATTGAGGCTGTTGCCGGTGCCGGTGAAATCCTTGTAGTGGCGCAGATCTCCGTCGACCAGCCGGTAGTAGGCGGCATTGTCGATGCCGCGGAAGTTGATGGTCGGACCGAGTTGATTGCCTTCGGCGGTGTGGTTGTAGACCACGTCGAGGATGACCTCGATGCCTGCTTCGTGGAAGGCGCGCACCATCGACTTGAATTCGGCGACGGCGCCGCCCGGCTTGCGGGTCGCGGCGTACTGGTAATGCGGCGCCAGAAAGCCGAAAGTGTTGTAGCCCCAGTAGTTTTGCAGACCGAGGTCCAGCAGCCGATGGTCATGCATGAACTGGTGGACCGGCATCAGTTCGATGGCGGTGACATTCAGCGATTTGAGGTGATCAATAATCACCGGGTGCGATAGCCCTGCGTAGGTGCCACGTTGTTCGTGCGGGATGCCGGGATGCGTTTGTGTCATGCCCTTGACGTGCGCCTCGTAGATCACCGTCTCGTGATAGGGCGTGCCCGGCGCCCGGTCAGATGCCCAGTCGAAGAACGGGTTGATCACCACGGTGGTCATCGTGTGGCCCAGCGAGTCCACCATCGGGGGTGTGCCGGTCTCCGCCGGGTCCACGGCCGCGACCGCCATGTCGTAGGAGTACAGGGCCTGTCCGAAGTCGAAGTCGCCGACGAACGATTTGCCGTAGGGGTCGAGTAACAGCTTGCTGGGATCGCACCGGAGGCCGGCGTCGGGGTTGAATGGTCCGTGTACCCGGAATCCATAACGCTGTCCGGGTGTGATGTTCGGCAGGTAGCAATGCCAGATGTAACCGTCGACTTCGTCGAGATTGATTCGGGTTTCGACTCCGTCGCGCGCGATCAAGCACAACTCGACTTTGTCGGCGACTTCGGAGAACAGCGAAAAGTTGGTGCCGGCACCGTCATAGGTGGCCCCGAGTGGGAACGGCGTTCCGGGCCATATCGTCTTCAGCGAGGGGGACGTATCAGCACCGTCGAACGCGCTGTCGGTCATGATGCGCCGCTCCTCCCATCGCTTAGCTCTGCTGACCTTATCGGGGTCCGGTGCCGCCTGGAGGGTTGATGCGCGGCTGTTACCTGGTGGCTACCACCAGGCGGTGACCGCCGCGATCTGGCGGCCCAGTTCGGGTGCCATGGTGCGCATGTAGGTGGAAGTCAGGTGATGAGCGTCACGGTAGATCAGCACGTTTCCCTCGGCCGCACGGCAGACGTCGGGTCGGCATATCGCATCGGACATGTCGAGTGGCTTCAGCAGGGGGAACTGGCCGACGAAGTCCAGCGTGCCGTTGCGATCGGAGAGCAGGTCCGACCGTTTGATTTCACACGACTGCTTGCCGACCTTGGCCAGGCAGTCGGCGGGATTGAACGGTTGACCATTTTTGACCAGCCACGGTGTGTCCCGGATGGCCAGGATCGGAATATTGTTGTCGGACAACGTTTGCCAGATGCCGGTGTAGGTCGCGGGCATCACGTCGCCGGATTTGATGTTCCAGGGCCGCGTCGAGGTGGTGAAGACGTAGTCGGGACGGTCGGTGACCAGTTTGGCCATCGTCGTCTCCACCCACTGCCGGCACTGCGGATAGGGCGCGTTGTTGCCCATGATCAGCGGCACCTGCTCGGTGGACAGCGCGCAGCCCATCTTGAGGTACGTCACCACTTTGAAGTGGTGCAGACGACCGAGCAGGTCCAGGGCGGGCAACCAGTGTTCGGCGTGTGAGCCGCCGGCCAGGGCGATGGTGCGGGGCGCATCCGTGTCGCCGTAGATGCAGTTCACCACCGCTGGATTGACGAAGTCGCTGATGCAGCCGTCCCTGGTGGAGGCGGGCAGGTCTTCCTTGACCTCCAGCACGGTGGGCCGCATCCGCAGCGAGGGCACCCGCACGTGGTTGACCAACGCTCGCGCGCCGGGGTAGTCGCTGGAGCTGAGACCGCTGAGTTCCTTGCCTGAAGCGCGTTCGACCACCAGGTGCTCGCGCCAGGTGAACGACGTCGCGGTCAGCGTGACGCCCAGCAGCATGACCAGCGAGCCCATCACAATGGTCGGCCGGCGTAGCCGCTGCTGCCACGCAATCGGTGCGGGGCGCGCTGCGGTGGCGCGATAGCGCAGGGGGTCCTCGACGTGCCGAGTGGTCAGGTATGCCAGCACGCCGGACAACAACAGCACGCCCGCGCCTTCGATGAAGTTGGCGCTGCGGTGGCCGCTGTAGGAGAGCCAGAAGATGAGCAGCGGCCAATGCCACAAGTACAGGGAATAGGCCATCGCGCCCAGCGTCACCAGCGGCCCGGCCGCCAATATCCGGTTGGGCACGGGCATCCGGTCGCGAGTGCTGGGATGGGCAGCCATGTTTGCCCCGGCCAGGATCATCAGCATGGCGGCGCCGACGGGTACCAGCGCCCATGGGCCGGGAAACTCCTGGACGCCGTCGATCAGTGCGCCGCATGACAGGATCGCCGCCAGCGCCACGGTGGCCAAGACCGTGCGCAGCCACATCGGCCAGCGGACATACGGCACCAGGGCACCGACGAGCGCGCCCAGCAATAGTTCCCAGGCCCGCGCAAAGCTGTTGTAATACGCCGTCGCCTGGTACGCCTGGTGCGCTATGACCGCGTACACGAAGGAGGCCACCGTCAACGCGCTCAACAGCACCACGAACAAGATTCGCAGGTGCTTGCCCAGCAGGCCCCTGAACAAATAGGCGAACCCGGCGATCAGGACCAGAAAGGCCAGGTAGAACTGGCCCTGCACGGACATGGACCAGATGTGCTGCAAGGGACTGACCGCCTCGCCGGCGCGCAGGTAGTCCGCGGTCGACTTGGCCAACTCCCAGTTCTGGTAGTAGCCGAGGCTGGCCAGGCTCTGGTCGGCGAAGGTCTCCCACCGGGTTTGTGGCTGGATCAGGACAGTGAGCAGCGCGCACGCGGCCAGCACGACGACCAGCGCCGGTACGAGCCGGCGGGCCAGCCGGAACAGCTCGGTCACCGGGGACAATCCCTCGCCGAGCGCGCAGCGAAGCATCTTGCCGCCGAAGAAGAAGCCGGACAACGCCAGGAAAACATCCACGCCGCCGGACACCCGGCCGAACCAGACGTGAAAGACGGCGACCAGCGCGATCGCAACGCCGCGCAGGCCGTCGAGGTCGTGCCGGTAGAAACCTGACGAACGAGACCCCATCTTTTCCGGCTCCGTGTTCGGAGCCGGTGCGGGAGGTGGTGTCCGGGTCTGCATGGTCACCGTTAACTTACCGAAAACCGCCACTTGCGCCCGTCTTAAGCGCTCGTTCGGGCGAGGCGCTCAAGGTCTCGCAGAGCGGCAGGGGCCGTCGGCGAGGGGAGCAAGTGGCGGTGGTCGGGACCGGAACGAGCGGGCTACCGGGTACCGGCAGTCGCGGGGGGCTGCTGCGCCGGCATCAGTTGCAACGGCGGAGTCGGTACGGCCTGCGCCGGGGCCTGCTGGGCGGGCACTTGCTGGAGCGGGGCCTGCTGGCCGGGTACCTGCTGCAGCGGGGCCTGCTGGCCGGGCACTTGCTGGAGCGGGGCCTGCTGGCCGGGCACTTGCTGCAGCGGGGCCTGCTGGCCGGGCACTTGCTG
>JAVROG010000582.1:0-18963 GCA_032162865.1 Mycobacterium sp.
GGTCAGCGAGGGCCAGCGGGACACGTTGGCCGCGACCCGTGCATCCACCCGCGCCACCCGGACGGGATCCACCAGGCAGTCGGTGCGATACACGATCGTGGCGAAGGAACGCAAGTCGATATCGCCCGCGCAGAACACCTCCCCCACCTTCGGCAGCCGCTCGCGCAGCGCCCGGGCATACCGCAGCTTGCTGGCCGCCAGACCCTGACTGATCTTCAGCCCCGCACCCACCTCGGCGGCCACCGCCGCCTCGGTGTCGATCGCCCAGTCCGCAGTCTCCGCGCTCCGCGCCAACCGGTAGCCGAACAACTCCCCGATCGCCACCAACTCCGCGGCCGCCGCCTGATTCTGCACCCGCGCCGCCGCCCGAATCCGCCCCACCCAGCCCGCCGACTCCACGGTCGGGGTCCGCTGCGCAAACCGCTCGGCCATGCCCTCCAACCCCGCACATACCTCCGGCGCAGGGCCTTCAATCGGCGTCTGTTCGAACATACGTACGATTATGCCACGGGCGTCCGACACGGCGACTACTACGCGATAGCCCCGGAATCCTTGAGTTCGGCGATGCGGTCCCAATCCATGCCGAGCTCCATCAGCACGATTTCGGTGTGCTCCGACGCCTGCGGAGCTCTGGTCGTCTCCAGCGGCTCGTGGTTGAACTGAACGGGTCCGCGGACCACCCGGAACGGCGCGCCGCCACTGACCACTTCGACTTCGGCGATCATGTCGTTAGCGATCGCCTGCTCATCGTCGGCCAGGTCGATGAGGCTCTGGAACGGGGCCCATTGACCCTTCAGCGTCTTCAGGTGCTGGCGCCAGTACTCAAATGGCTTGGCGGCGAACGCCTTCGTGATCAGCTCACCGGCCGCGTTGGCGTTCTGTATCAACGGCAGAACCTCGGAGAAGCGCGGATCGTCGGCCAGCTCCGGGATACCGAGGTGTTCGAAGGTATCCCGGATCAGCCCGGTCGGGCTGATGATGCACAGGTTGATCGTGCCGCCGTCGGAGGTCAGGTAGTTCGCCATGAACGGGTTCACCGACGGGGCCATCGATCCCGGCATCGGGGAGCGCATGGTCTCGCCGGTCTCCATGCCCTGTGTCACGCTTGCACCCGCTGCCCACCAGGCCGTGCTCAGCAACGACACGTCGAGTTCGAGAGCCTCGCCGGTACGTTCGCGATGCAATAACGCGGCCGAGATGCCGCCAGCGATGAACATGCCGCCGATCGAATCGCCGAATGCGGGAATGCCTTGTCCCAGTGCGCCGCCCAACTCTGCCGGGGTCAACGCGTGGCCTACGCCGCTGCGGGTCCAGAATGCCGTCCCGTCATAGCCGCCGACGTCGCGCTCTACTCCCTTGTCGCCGTATGCGCTTCCGCGGGCGTAGACGATGTTCGGGTTCACGGCGCGGATGTGTTCCACGTCGAACTTGTTCTTCTGCCGCTGCGCTGGCAGGTAATTCGTGAGGAACACATCGGAGGTCTTGGCCAGTTCGTAGATCACTTCCTGCCCGCCGGGTGTGGAAACGTCGATCCCAACACTGCGCTTGCCTCGGTTGGGATGCTCCATCAGGGGATGCCGGTCCGGATTGACCTGGATGCCACCCATATTGAGGAACCCCCGTTGGGTGTCTCCGCGCAATGGGTGCTCAACCTTGATGACGTCGGCTCCCCAGTCGGCGAGGATCGCTCCGGCAGCGGGGACGAACGTGAACTGTGCAACCTCGAGGACTCGAATGCCCTCCATCACTTTTATCATCAGTGCCTTCCTTCAGCAGCCTCAAACGTTACTGGCATCGCCGTCGGGGAACGGAAGGGCTGACCGTGGATGTGCACATCGTCATCGGTGACCAGTTCGATGTCGGTCAACCGATTCAGCAGGCACTCCAGCACGCAGGTCTACTTGGCTCGGCACCTAGCTCTCCAGCGGCTCAGCATCAATACCCACGAGGCTACTGTAATTACTACAGTAGGCAAAGCGTCAGCCCGCGCAGCCAGTCCCGGAAAGTGGTCGCCGACAGCCGGTTTGATCAGGCTTCCGTCGGGCGGGTGGTGGGCTCGGTCCGCATTGCAGAAAGCAGTACCGTTAGGTATACAGTATGTACTACGCGGCCATGTTTCGGCGGTCGCGGTAGTGGTCGGTACGTGACGAGGGGACGGGTCTGATGAGCACCGACGGCAGCGCGGTTGCCGAGCGGCCGACCGCGTCGAGCGAGCCGGTGCTTTACCAGGTCTCTGATGCCGGCGTAGCGCTGATCACCCTCAACCGGCCAGAACGCAGGAATGCCTGGGGCGGGGCGTTGACGTCGATGTTCTTCCGTTGCCTCGAGGACGCCGAGGCAGATGACCGCGTTCGCGTCATCGTGATAACCGGCAGCGGCCGGGCGTTCTGCGTGGGTGCGGACATGGGTGATCTGAATTCGATCTCGTCGACATCGGTCGAGTCCGCGAGCGAAACCGACATCACCGCTTTGGTCGCCGAGAAGCATCCGTATTTCCTGACTCAGTTACGCAAGCCGGTGATCGCCGCGATCAACGGGTCGATCGCCGGCATTGGACTCTCGCTGGCGTTGATGGCCGATATCCGCTTCGCCGCTGAAGGCGCGAAGTTCACCACTTCCTTCGCGCGACGAGGGTTGGTGGCCGAGTACGGCATCTCATGGATCCTGCCGCGGCTCGTCGGATGGGGCGTTGCCGCTGACCTGTTGCTGTCCGGTCGCACTTTTCTTGCCGAGGAGGCGGCCGAGCTGGGACTGGTCAAGAAGGTGCTGCCGGGCGAACAATTGATGGACCTGACGTTGGCCTATGCCGAGGACATCGCGGTGAACTGCGCGCCCAGCTCGCTTGCTGTGATGAAGCGGCAGCTCTACGCCGACGCCGAACTACCGATCGTCGACACCAGCAATCGGGCCGAGCAGCTGATGCACCAATCCATGACGCGTTCCGATTTCATTGAAGGCATCACCGCGTTCTTTCAGAAGCGCTCACCAAAATTTCCACCGCTGACAGCTCACAGCGACGACACTTGAGGAACTGGAAGATTTGAGAGGACGTCCACGATGACGACGCTGAATTACCAGGCGATTGACGTCGACAATCACTATTACGAACCGATCGACTCGTTCACTCGGCATCTACCAAAGGAGTTCAAGCGCCGCGGGGTGCAGATGCTCCGCGACGGTAAACGTACCTTTGCGGTGATCGGCCAACAGATCAATCACTTCATCCCGAACCCGACCTTCGACCCGATCATCGAGCCGGGCTGTCTGGATCTGCTGTTCCGCGGCGAGATTCCCGAGGGTGTCGACCCGGCGTCGCTGATGAAGGTCGACCGGATGGAGAACCATCCCGAATACCAGAACCGGGATGCCAGGGTGAAAGTCATGGACACCCAGAACCTCGAGACGGTGTTCATGTTGCCGACGTTCGCCTGCGGTGTCGAGGAGGCGCTCAAGCACGACATCGACGCCACGATGGCCTCGGTGCACGCGTTCAACCTGTGGCTCGACGAAGACTGGGGTTTCAACCGTCCCGATCGCCGGATCATCTCGGCCCCGATCATTTCGTTGGCCGACCCGGAGAAGGCACTCGAGGAGGTCGAGTTCGTGCTCGGCAAGGGTGCCAGGATGGTGCTGGTGCGCCCCGCCCCGGTGCCCGGAGTGGTAAAGCCGCGCTCACTGGGTGATCCTTTGCACGATCCGGTCTGGGCGCGACTCGCCGAAGCCGGTGTCCCGGTTGGCTTCCACCTCAGCGACAGCGGCTATTTGGCGATCAACGCGTTGTGGGGCGGCAAGGCCACTTTCGAAGGATTCGGCAAGAAGGATCCGCTCGACCAGGTACTCATGGACGACCGGGCGATCCACGACTCGATGGCATCGATGATCGTGCACCAGGTATTCACCCGGCATCCGAAGTTGAAGGTGGTCAGCATCGAGAACGGCTCCTACTTCGTCTACCGCTTGATCAAGCGGCTCAAGAAGGCCGCCAACACCGCCCCGTACCACTTCAAAGAAGACCCGGTGGCACAGCTGCGGAACAACGTCTGGATCGCGCCCTATTACGAGGACGACGTCAAGTTGCTCGCCGAAACGATCGGCGTGGACAAGATCCTGTTCGGCTCGGACTGGCCACACGGTGAGGGGCTTGCCGATCCGATGGCGTTCACCGCCGACATTCCGCAATTCCCGGAGTTCAGTGCCGAAGACACCCGAAAGGTCATGCGCGACAACGCACTTGACCTGCTGGGTGTGAACGTCCCGGTATCGGCTTAACGCACCGATGAGCGAATGGCCGATCGGAGCGGTCTTGGACGCTATCGCCGACGCCGTGCCCGATCGGGTCATGACGATCTGCGGCACGCGCAGCAGCACGTTCGCCGAATCCGCAGATCGAACCCGGCGACTGGCCAACTATCTGGCGGACAAGGGTTTTGGCGCACATGCCGAACGGGATGCGCTCAGCAACTGGGAGTGCGGCCAGGACCGGGTGGCGCTCGTCATGCACAACGACCTCTACCCGGACATGGTCATTGCCTGCCTGAAGGCGCGAGTTGTCCCTGTCAACGTCAACCACTACTACACGCCGCGCGAAGTAGCCGAACTGCTGTCCTACGTCAGGCCGCATGGCATCATCTACCACCGATCATTGGGCGCAAAGTTCGCCGACGTGCTGCCCTGCCAAGGCGCCGATCTGTTGATCTCGATCGACGACGGCAGTGACTGTCCGCAACTCGCGGGTGCTGTCACACTCGAAGAGGCTTTGGCGCAGGGTGATTCCGATCATGCCAACACGCCCTCACCCGATGACCTGCTGATGATCTGCACGGGTGGGACGACCGGACGGCCCAAGGGGGTGCTGTGGCGGCAGGCCGATATGTACGTGGCGTCGATGAACGGAGATGACCACGAAGTCGTCGATGAGATTCATCAGCGTGTGCAGCGGGCCGGTTCACCGTGGTACGCGGTCTCCCCGCTGATGCATGCCGCCGGCCTTTGGACCGCGTTCTCGGCCATCCTGACCGGACAGACGGCGGTCCTGTACGACACCAAGCGGAAGTTCGACCCAGCGGCGGTGCTCGAGATCGCCGAACGCGAGAAGGTTGGTTTGATGACGATGGTCGGCGACGCTTACGCCGCGCCACTAGTGGACGAACTCGGCCGGCGCAACTACGACCTCTCCGCATTGTTCGCGATCGGCACTGGCGGAGCGGCTACCAACGTCAAACATCAGCAGGCCCTGCTGAAGTACCTGCCCCACATCACGGTGATCAACGGCTACGGCTCCTCGGAGACGGGCAACATGGGGTTCGGGCACAGCAAGCAGGGCACCCAGTCCGAAACCTTCACGTTCCGGACGGGTGGTCTGGTGCTGTCGGAGGACTACAGTCACTTCCTCGACCCCGGCGATCCGCAGGTCGGCTGGGTGGCTCGCACCGGTCGTATCCCGTTGGGCTACTTCGACGATGAGGCCGCAACCATCAAGACGTTCCCGGTGGTGGACGGGCAGCGGGTGGTGATATCGGGGGACCGCGCCTCGGTGGATGCCGACGGCACGCTGCGGTTGTTCGGCCGGGATTCGTTGGTGATCAACACCGGTGGGGAGAAGGTGTTCGTCGAAGAGGTCGAAGAGGTACTTCGCGCGGACCCCGCCGTCGCCGACGCCTTGGTAGTGGGTCGCGACAGTGAGCGTTGGGGACAGGAAATCGTGGCGCTGATCGAGTTGCGCGACAGAGCCGAAGACCCCCAGTTAGACACAGATGCACTGCGCGCGCACTGCACGTCCGAGTTGGCGCGGTTCAAGGTGCCCAAGGCGTTTATCGTGGTCGACAAGGTGCGTCGCCTGGGCAACGGCAAGGCCGACTACCGGTGGGCCAAACATGAAGCCGCACAGACCGCGAGGACCCAGCAATGACAACACCCGCCCCACGGCCGGGCCCCCGGCCCGCCATGGACTGCTTGGTCAACGTCCACTTCGGTGAAACAGAAGTACAACCCGAGTTCATGAAGAGAGTCCGCGACGACTACTTCAAGGGTCCCAAGTCGATGTTCGACCCGGTGGACCTTTCGGAACTCCTTGACGAGATGGACGAACACGGGGTTCAGAAGGCCATCCTGATGGACAACCTGTCCAAGCCCTCGGTGACCGCCCGCAAGTTCGTCGAGGCGCGCCCAGAACGTTTCGCGCTGGCCATGGGTGGCATCAACCTGTTGCGACCGGTGGCCTCGTTGCGGGAACTGACCGCGACAGTGGCCGACCTGCCGGTGGCCTACACCGTGGTCGGTCCCAGCTTCTGGGCCGACGGGATGTACCCACCGAGCGACGCCGTGTATTACCCGCTGTACGCCAAGTGCGCCGAGATCGACCTGCCGCTGTGCGTCAACACCGGCCTTCCCGGGCCTCCCATCCCCGGCGAGGTGCAGAACCCCATCCACCTTGATCGGGTGTGCGTGCGCTTTCCGGAGTTGAAGCTGTGCATGATCCATGGTGCAGATCCGTGGTGGGACATCGCGATCCGGATGCTGATCAAATATCGCAACCTGCGCTTGATGACCTCGGCATGGTCGCCGAAGCGGCTGCCGGAGAGCCTCATCCACTACATGCGCACCCGGGGCGGCAACAAGGTCATTTTCGCCTCCGACTGGCCGGTGCTGCGTCAGCATCGCGTGGTACCCGAGGCGAATGCCCTTGACCTGCCAACGGATGTCCTTGACAACTACCTCTACAACAACGCCAATGAATTCTTTTTCGGCGCTGACACGCCAGAGCAGAATCAGGAGCAGTAACGTATGGACCGCTATGAGTTGCGCCGGGTCGACTACAGCCTGACCGAGGATCACAAGGCCCTGCAGGACGCCTACCGCCAGCTGCTGGAGACCTACTGCCCGATCGAAACGGTCTGGGCCGCACAGGAGACGGGTTTCGACAAGAGCCTCTGGGAGCGGTTATGCACCATGGGCGCCACCTCGATGGCGGTGGGGGAGCACACGGGCGGCGACGGAGCCACGCTGGTGGATCTGGCGTTGGTCGCGGAAGAACTTGGCCGGGCGTTGGCCCCGGTGCCCTGGATCGACCATGTGTGTGCGGTGCGACTGGCCGAACGACTGGGCTCAGTTGAGACCGAGATGGTCCATGGCAACCAGATCATCGGGCTTGAAATCGCGCCGGACCCGTCGAAAATCACTGCGGGACAGCGGCTTATCCCCTCCGCGGCAATCGCCGACGGCCTCGTCGTGCTAGATGGAGACGAGGTGGCGCTGCTGGGGTTCGCCACCAGGCCGGTGCGGGTGACCAACCTGGGCCAGCTGCCGATGGCCTGGGTGGATCCCGACGCGGCCGATTCGCGGACCGTCCTGGGCTCGGGACCGGAGGCGATCGCGGCTTATCGGCGTGCGGTCGACGAGTGGCGGGTGCTGACCGCCGCGGCGCTCACCGGTCTGGTCGAGCAGACGATGACGATCGCGGCCGAGTTCGCCAAGTCGCGCTACACACTCGGTGTTCCCATCTCGACGCTGCAAGCCATTTCGCACCCGCTGGCCAATATGGCGATAGCCGTCCAGGGTGGCCGCAATCTTGCCCGGCGCGCCGCCTGGTTTCTCGACAACGAACCCGAGGAGCGGCCAGAACTGCCCGGGTGTGCGTTCGTGTTCATGGCCGAAGAGGCGCCCAAAGCGGCAACCATGGCGGTGCACATCCAGGGTGGCCTCGGTGTCTCCGTTGAGGCCGCCGCGACCGCTTATCTGGTCCGCGCGCGGGGCTGGGCGCTGGCCGGAGGTGATCCCGGCCTGACGGCCAAGCAGGTTGGACAGCTCGTCGCTGATCGCGAAAGTGCCGCGGCGAAGTCAAAAGCAGGGTAAAGGACTACCGGACAATGGATTTCACACTCGTAGAACTCGACGCCGACGATGAGGCGTTTCTCACCGACGCCCGTGCCTTTCTGGCCGAACACGTGACGGATGAGGTTCGACGGCGTGACCGCGACACGGGGGACAACTTCGACGAAGGCGTGCATCTGGCGATCGGCGCCGCCGGATACCTGGAGAAGGAGTGGACGCCCGGGGCCCATGGCGGGTTCAGCCGGGTCCGCCGTCGGATCTGGGAGTTGGAGAAGCGCCGTGTACATACGCCGTGGGTGACTTGGGGAACCACGGCGATGGTGGCGCGAGCCGTCGTCGCGTTCGGCAAACCCGAACTCGTCGAGGAGGTGATGCCCAAAGTTTTCAGCGGCGAGGTACGAATGTGCCTGGGCTACACCGAGCCCGAGGGTGGATCCGACATCGCGACCTGCAAAACCCGGGCGGTGCGGGACGGTGACGAATGGGTGATCAACGGCTCGAAGATGTTCACCACCGGCGCACACAACTGTCAGTACGTCTTTCTGATCACCAACACCGACCCGAGCGCTCGGAAACACAAGAGCCTGACCATGTTTCTGGTACCCACCGACCGGCCCGGCATCGAGATCCAAGGCATCCGCACGGTCGACGGTGACCGGACCAACATCGTTTACTACAGCGATGTCCGGGTGGAGGACAAGTACCTGCTCGGTGAGGTCAACGGCGGTTGGACCGTGCTCCGCGGGCCACTGGATGCCGAACACGGTGCCGTCACCGCCTCCCCGGACGGGTTGCAGGACGTCGCGATCATGGCGCATCAGGCCGGGTTCATGTCCGCTGCGGTGGACGCGGTGGCGGCCAGGGTCGGACAACCGGGCCCGGACGGGAAGCGGCCGGTCGATGACGGCGCGGTGGCATATCGGTTGGGTCGCAGTGCCGCCCGGCTGGAGGCAGCACTGTCGACTGCCAGCATCTTCGGCCGGGTCGCGCAGGCGCAGACCATGCGCGATATCGGTCCCGAACTGATGGATCTTGCCGGCCCCGCCTCGGTGCTACCTGTCGAGACCGACGGCGCAGCCGACCACGGGGCCTCGGAATATCTCTACCGATTCGCTCCACTGGCCGGAATCTACGGCGGCACACTGGAAGTATTCCGCAACATGATCGCCCAGCATGTGCTGGGACTCGGCAAGCCGAACTATTCACCGCCGAAGGCTTAGTTGTATAGCACCAAACCGCCGTGTTTTCCTGCGCGGACTATGGCAGAGGAACGATAAACACTCCAGGCTCAGGCGCTATTGAACAGGATTGCGTACTGCGCGGCAGCACGTTGCTGGGCGTCCTTTTCCTCGTTACTCCAAACCGCGGCGACATACCGGCCGAACTGTACGAAACATACGAAACGCCCGTTCGCGTTGTCAGTCACGATCTGCGCCTTTTGTTCGACGCACCGCGCGCTGGTGAGCCGGTCGGGCGATGCCACATCATGATCGATGTATTCGGCGCGTTCTGACTCGATTTGCTTGGGCAGGAATGTCTTCGCCGCCGTCTCATCCTTCGTCCGCATCAATTGGCCGTCGGTGCTGAACGCGCACCGGTCAATCCCGGCTTGCGCGTACAGCCCATCCTTGCGGGGTTGGCTATCAGCACACAGCATGGCCGCGCGGGGACCCATGCTGCCGAAATCAGCGGATACTTTGGGCTGGTCTCCCGAGACGAAGAGTCGACTGAGCATGTGATCCGGATCCAGGGGTAGCGAAGTAAGTCCGATAGCGGAGGCTGGAATCAGCTTGGCCATGAGTGGCGATTGCAGGTCCAGGGTTTTTTGCACCTGCTTCGTCAGATAAGGCACATCGGGGTTTTCGTCGCTGCGGGCGATGATGGATACCACCAGCCTGCCCGAAGCCATGGTTGCCCCGACCGACGGGGAACCGGGCCGATAGTGCGCTCGGGCCTGCGAATACCCGGGGATCTGGACGCCCCGATTCTCGTTGTTGACGGCGAAGTCGACGGCGTCCATCTCTGCTGCGGCCTTTGCGGCCGCGTCGTCGTTGGGGAAGCTGGTCAGCATGATCAGCAGCACGTCTCCCGCCTTTTCGCGGACAAAGTCTGCGATTCGCTTTGAAACGCCTTGGACGATGTACGCCGAGATCATGCCGTACTTTTCCAACACGGGTTGCGTGAGCGGGGTGCCGGTTCCGGAGATCGTTGCGGCAGCGTTCGCCGGATCCGGGGAAGCGTTTCCGTAAACATGATCCAGCACGGGGTCCACCTCGTAGGGATCTGCGATCCCCTCGGCTAGGCGAAACGCCTCGAGAAACTTTCCCTCTTCTGCGGTCGTGGGGCCCGGCAGCGGCCGCGGCTTCGTGCCGTATTTCCCCACGTCCAATGTGCTGGGATCGACGGCATTCTTCTGCGAGGGTTTGTCGCCGCCGCCGGTCAATTGCCAGATCCCGAACGCCGCCGCCAACGCGACGACGAGGAAAACCGCCGCGGCAATCGGGATCCAACGACGCCCCTTCTTGCTCGGCGCTGCTGGTTGGGGCCAGGGAGTCGGCGACGGTTGTGGCCAGGTGCCGGGAGGGGGGGTGCTGGAAGGGGGGGTACTGGGAGGGGGAACATATGCCGGAGTTGGCTGAGTCCACTGCGGCGGGGGTGTCTGCTGCTCGGGTCGAGCCTGCATGGTCGGCGCGAGGGCGGTAGGCGCCGGTCCGGCTGGGACGGTGAAGGTTTCCGTCGTGCCGCCCAACGCCGCCAAGGCCCCTTCGGCCGCTCGAGCGAAATCCCCGGTGGTCGCGTAGCGATCTTCGGGCCGTTTGGCCATGCCGCGCGCTATGACGTCGTCCAGTCCCGGCGGCAGGCCGAGACGCGAGCTGACGCGAGGGACCGGCTCGGTCAGATGCGCCCCGACCAGCGTCGCGGTGTCGCCGGTAAACGGCGGCTTCCCGGTGAGGGCTTCGAACAGTACGCACGCCAGGGCGTAAGTGTCCGCGCTCGCAGTCACCTCGGCCGGGTCACCCCGGAACCTCTCCGGAGCCATGTACGTCCAGGTGCCCAGCACGTCACCCATCTGGGTCAACTTCTGCTCCGTGGCGGCGTTGGCGATTCCGAAATCCACCAGATAGGCGAAGTCATCGGACGTGATCAGGATGTTCCCCGGCTTCACGTCCCGGTGCAGCACCCCGGCGGCGTGGGCGGCATCCAACGCCGAGGCGATCTGCCGCACCACGGCAACCGCCTTTGCCGGCTGCAACGGTCCAGACCGCTTCAACACCGTCTCCAAGTCGGTGCCGTTGATCAGCCGCATGTCGACGTAGAGGTGCCCGTCGATTTCACCCGTGGAGTGGATCGGCACTACATGCGGATCCTGAAGTCGCCCAGCGATCCGCGCTTCGCGCTGTAGCCGCTGCCGGTAGTCCTTATCTTGCGCATAGGATCCCGAAATGAGTTTCAGCGCGACGACTCGGTCCATGGCGGTGTCCTCGGCCTCGTACACCGTGCCCATTCCGCCGCGGCCGAGTATCCGCCGAAGCAAGTAGGGACCGAAACGGGTGCCGGCCTCTGGCGGCGTGCCATCGCTCATCGCTGCTCTCCTGTGTCCAGGTATCCCGACGTTGCACAGGAATCGTAGACCGGGCCTCGTCCCAACACCCAGTCGTTACGGATATTTATCGCAGTGTTGCGGCCCGGAACCGGGGATGGGAAGACGGCGAATCGCCTCGTCACTTTCGGATTCCGTTGACCTAGTAGCGATCTCACGTGGTCAAGATTGTCGCTGCCGACGTACCCGGCGCCCCGTAAAGCTGAGCGAAACCGACCCTGGGTACGCCGGGAACCTGGCGGTTACCGGCTTGGCCGCGCAACTGGCGGACGATTTCGTGAATCTGCCGCAGGCCCGATGCACCGATTGGCTCGCCGTTGGCGATCAGACCGCCGTCGGTGTTGATCGGCATCGCCCCGCCGATCTCGGTGACGCCGTCGGCCAGCAGCTTTTCCTGGTCTCCATCGGCGCAGAAGCCGCATTCGGCCATATGGATGATCTCCGCCCCGGCATCGGTGTCCTGCAACTGGATTACGTCGACATCAGCCGGGCTTACGCCGGCCTTCTCGAACGCGGCGCGGGCGGCGTACACGGTGGGTGCGACGTCCTCATCGACGGGCGCGCAGGTGGTGTTCACCTCGTAGGCACCGTACTTGCGGGTGCGCACCTCGACGGCCTTCAGGTAAACCGGCTTATCGGTATAGCGGTGGGCGATATCGGCTCGGCACATCACCACCGCGGCGGCGCCCTCATCGGGAGCGCAGAACATGTACTGGGTCAAGGGATAGTTGAGCATCGTTGAGTTCAGGATGTCGTCTTCAAGTATCGCCTTGCGTCGGAAAGCGTTGGGATTCAAGACGCCATTGCGGAAATTCTTGGCGGCAACCTTGGCCAGCGTTCGCTGCGAAATGCCGTAATCGTGCAGGTACCGGTTGGCCTTCATCCCGAAGAACTGGGTGGTGAGATATTGGCCGTTCTCGGCGTACCAGCGCGGCATCCCGACCAGCGCGGGATCCTCTGTGAAGGCTCCGCGCGGGTGCTTGTCGAGTCCGATCGCTATGCCGATGTCATAGTCGCCCAGTCGGATTCCGTCAGCACAGACCTTCGCGGCGCTGGCCGCGGTAGCGCAGGCGTTGAAGACGTTGGTGAATGGGATCCCGGACAACCCGACCATGCCGACGATCGCATCCGGGTTGGCTACCGTCCAACTGCCGCCGGTGGCCGCCCCGATGTCGCCCCACTGCACGCCGGCGTCGGCCACCGCCGCGAATATCGCCTCGGCGCCCATGCGCATCGCAGACTTTCCTTCGAACCGGCCGAAGGGGTGCAGGCCCACGCCGATGATGGCTACCTCATTCACAGTGCGCCTCCCGCTTTCCTGACAGGAATACTTGTCTATACTACTGTAACCATTACCGTTGATCGTTCGGAACGGGTGCGACCAGGCGGGCGCCACAGGCCAGTAAGGGTAGGGGATGACCACTTTTGAGCTCGGTGTCGCCGGTGCGGTCGGGGATCGGCGCGCGGGGTTAGCCGCCCTGCTCACCCGACAGCGGCAGGCGTTTGTCGCCGACGGTCCGCCGGATCTGCACGCGCGGCTGCACCGGATCGACCGGCTGCTGGCGCTGGTGCTGGAGAACACCGACGCGTTCGTCGATGCGATGAGCGCCGACTTCGGTACTCGCTCGCGTGCGGCTTCGCTGTTCACCGAGCTCGTCGGCATGATTCCCGTCATCGAGCACACCAGAAGCCATGTGGCACAGTGGATGAAGGTCACCCAGTTGATGCGGCCGGCGCGGATGTTCGGCCTGAAGGCTCAAGTAGAGCCCACGCCGCTGGGGGTAGTGGGCATCATCGGACCGTGGAACTTCCCGCTGAACCTCGTCGTACTGCCGGCCACGGCGGCGTTCGCGGCCGGCAACCGGGTCATGATCAAAATGTCGGAGATCACGCCGCGAACGGCGGCATTGATGGAGGAACTCGCGCCGCGCTACTTTGACTCGACGGAGCTGGCGGTGGTGACCGGCGGACCCGACGTGGCGGCCACCTTCGCCTCCCTGCCGTTCGACCACCTGTTCTTCACCGGATCACCGGACGTCGGCGCGCTGGTCCAGCGCGAGGCGGCGCAGAACCTGGTCCCCGTCACCTTGGAACTGGGCGGCAAGAATCCCGTCGTCGTTGCCCCCGGCAGCGGACGAGCCGATATCGACACGGCGGCAGCACGTATCGCGTCCGCCCGGATGGTCAACGGCGGCCAGGTTTGCGTGTGCCCGGACTACGTGCTGGTCCCCGAAGGCCGCCTGGATGCCTTCGTCGACACGGCCCGCCAGGAACTTCGGCGCATGTTCCCGTCCATCGTCGCCAACTCCGACTACTGCTCGAGCGTCAACGAACCGAATTTCGACCGGGTATTGGGTCTGATCGACGACGCCCGCACCAAGGGCGCAGCCGTCGAATCGGTCGGCCCGGTGGGGGAGTCGCTGCCGGATCGCGCGTCCCGCAAGATCGCGCCGACGATCGTGCGCGGCATCAGCGCGGAGATGCGCATCGGCCGCGAGGAGATCTTCGGCCCGGTCTTGGTCGTCATGGACTACCCGGCGTTGCAGGATGCGATCGACTACATCAACGACCGGCCGGCCCCCCTGGTCGCCTACTGGTACGGGCCCGACGGACAGGACTTCCGGCATTTCGTCCGCAGCACTCGTAGCGGCGGGGTGGCCCGCAACGACTTCGCCGCGCAAATGATCCCCTCCGGCGCACCGTTCGGTGGCGTCGGCCGCAGCGGCATGGGGGCCTATCACGGCAAAGCCGGCTTCGATGCCCTCACCCACTACCGGACCGTAGTGGGTTCAGACTTGTCTTTCAGCATCACCGCAGCGGCGGCACCGCCTTTTCGCCAATCCATGAAGCTGTACGCGGACGCACAGCTCTGGTTGGCCCGCAACAGAACTCGTCGTCGCATCACGAGAGCCCGTTCCAGGGCGAGTTCATGACAACAGCGACAGTGCTTTTCGACCCGTTCTCCGAGGATTTCTTCAAGAACCCCTACGAGATCTACCGCCGGATGCGCGAGGAAGCGCCCGTCTATTACAGCGCGGAG
This sequence comes from Mycobacterium sp., assembly GCA_032162865.1. Taxonomy (GTDB): domain Bacteria; phylum Actinomycetota; class Actinomycetes; order Mycobacteriales; family Mycobacteriaceae; genus Mycobacterium. Next base: position 14,472 of record JAVROG010000582.1, read on the forward strand.
TACGACTTCTACGCGCTGACCCGCCACGAGGACGTGGCGGCGGGTTTCAAGGACTATGAGACATACTCCTCGGCCTATGGAGTGGACCTTGCCCAGGTGCGAAAAGGCGAAGTCGCCGAGCACGGATCGATCATCGCCATGGACCCGCCCGCGCACCGGCGGATGCGTGGGCTGCTCAACAAGGTGTTCACCCCGCGCGCGATCCAGGCGCTGCGACCACTGGTGGCACAGCTGGTGGACAAGCACCTGTCGGCCGTGGATCCGGACGGTTTCGACTTCGTACAGGACTTCTCGGCACTGTTCCCCGTCGACGTGATGACCAGCCTGCAGGGCGTGCCGGAGCAGGACCGCCAGCAGATCCGGCTGTGGATCGACGACCTGCTACACCGCGATGCCGGTCAGGTCGAGATGAGCGAGACCGGCCTGAAGTCCGCGATCGACATGGCCATCTACTACTTCCGACTCACCAAGCAACGCCGCGAGGACCCGGGTGATGATCTGCTCAGCAGGCTGATCGAGTCCGAGATCGAACGCGACGACGGCCAGATGGCACCGCTGAGCAACATCGAGATCACCGAATTCGCCACCTTGTTGGGCGGTGCCGGCGCCGAGACGGTGACCAAGCTGATCGGCAACGCCGCGGTGGTGTTCGCGAAGAACCCCGACCAATGGCGCAAGCTGCTCGACGATCGCAGCAAGATCCCCCTCGCGGTCGAGGAACTCTTGCGCTACGAAGCACCGGCTCAATACAACGTGCGCCGCTCGACGCGTGAGGTCACGCTGCGCGGTGTGACCATCCCGGCGGCCAAACCCGTGTTCCTGGTGGGGGCCTCGGCTAATCGAGATCCGTTGGCGTGGAAGGATCCCGACGCCTTCGACATAGACCGCGACCGCACTCAAGCGCAGAATCTGGGGCTCGGCTACGGCATCCACAGCTGTCTCGGCGCCGCGCTGGCGCGCCTGGAAAGCGTGATAGCGCTGGACCGCATGCTGGATTTCATGCCGCGTTACGAGGTCGACTGGGCCGGTTGCCAACGAGTCAACATGCAGAACGTGGCGGGCTGGAGCCACGTGCCGGTCCGGGTGCTGCGCTAGCTCTCGGTGACCCGGCGCCAGACCAGGGTGCTGTGTGTGGTCGCGCCGTCGGTGGATGTCGCGCTCGCCGAGAGTGTCAAGCGGTCGCCATCGATCTGTGCGTGACGAATCTGTGGTTGTGTCAACAACTCCGGCAGCGTCGAGATCACGACCAGGTGATGCACCGTTGCCGAGGATTCGTCGACGCGGAACAGTCCTCCGTAGGAGACGAATTCGCTGCCAGAGCCGGGCGTCAACTGTGCCGACATGTGGCCATCGGCGGTGTAGAGGATCAGCCCGCACGGATGTTCACCGAACGGCTGTCGGAGCGCACCCGTTTCGGCATCGCGGGCCACGAATGACTCCAAACGCCACCCGCCCAAGAGTGCTTGATGCAGATCGCTCACCACATGTCTCCCGCCCTAGCCGCAGCCTGGTTGACCATACCGAATTGGTTACAGTAACGTCCACGACCATGAGCGGTGGCGCGTCAACCGCCGAAATCTTGGTTGACGGGGGTATTCCCCTGGATCTGGCGCGGGTGCCGGCGGTGGCCGCCGGACTTGAACGGCGGCGCTACGACGGCTGCTGGACCGGCGAGATCAACCACGACCCCTTCCTGCCGATGCTGTTGGCGGCCGAGCACACCTCCACGATCGAACTGGGCACCAGCATTGCGGTCGCGTTCGCCCGCAACCCGATGAGCGTCGCCAGCGTCGCCTGGGATCTTCAGTCCTACTCCGACGGCCGGTTCATCCTTGGCTTGGGTACCCAGGTTCAGGCGCACATCGAAAAGCGCTTCAGCATGCCCTGGAGCCGGCCGGTGGCGCGGATGCGTGAGTACGTCGGGGCCCTGCGGGCAATCTGGGACTGCTGGCAAAACGGAACCCGGCTCGGCTTCGAAGGTGACTTCTACACGCACAAGCTCATGACGCCGATGTTCACGCCCGAACCCTTACCATGCTCGGCGCCAAAGGTATTCGTGGCTGCTGTGGGTGAAGCAATGACGGAAATGTGCGGCGAGGTCGCCGACGGCCTGATCGCCCACGCGTTCACCACCCGGCGGTACATGGACGAGCTGACCTGCCCGGCATTGCAGCGGGGGCTTGCGCGGTCCGGCCGCGATCGTGGTGACATCGCGGTGTCGTGCCCGGTGTTCGTTGTGACCGGTCGGACGGAAGCCGAGATGGCCAGCGCCGCCGCGGTCATCAGAAAGCAGGTCGCCTTTTACGGGTCGACGCCGGCTTACCTGAAGGTGCTCGAGTTGCACGGCTGGGGCGACCTGCACACCGAACTGCATCGGTTGGCGCGGCAAGGCGACTGGGACGGGATGGGCGCATTGATCGATGACGACGTGCTGGACGCCTTTGCAGTCGTCGCCCCCGCCGATGAGGTAGCGGCCGCGCTGGGCGAGCGCTGCGCGGGCGTGGTCGACCGTGTGATGCCGGCGTTTCCGGCCGCCCTTCCAAAAGATGTGGTCGCAACCATCCTCGAACAGTTGCGCGCGTTAGAGAGGATCAGTCATGGATAGGGTCATCGGCCGAACGGTCGTCGTCACGGGCGGCGCCCGCGGCATCGGGTTCGCCACCGCTGGGGTGTTGCTGGCTCGGGGGGCGCGGGTGGTGATCGGCGACCGCGATCAGGGCGCTCTGGATGCGGCGGTCGCGGAATTAGCCACTGCCGGCGCGGTTTCGGGCCATCTGCTGGATGTCTCCGACCGGCAATCCTTCGCCGAATTCCTTGACCTGGCCAGGTCCGACGGTCGTGGCCGAATCGACGTGCTGATCAACAACGCAGGCGTGATGCCCGTGGGCGCATTCATCGGCCAGACGCAGCAGGCCATCCGATCCTCCATCGAGGTGAACCTCTACGGCGTGCTCAATGGATGTCAGCTGGTGTTGCCCGAAATGGTGGCCCGGCGCAGCGGTCACATCATCAACATCGCTTCGATGGCCGGCGTGATGGCGATTCCCGGACAGATCGTCTACGCCGCGACCAAGTACGGCGTCGTTGGTCTCAGCGTGGCGATGGCTGACGAGTTCGCCTCGCGGGGTGTACAAGTCAGCGTGGTAATGCCTCCTTTCACACAGACCGATCTGATCGCCGGCACGAAGTCCTCCGGAGTGGGCAAACCGGTCAAACCCGACGTAGTGGCCACGGCCATCGTTGGCGCGCTGGACAAGCCACGCACCCACGTGTCGGTACCACAGCCGGTGCGCTTTGTCGGACCGGTGGTGGCGATGCTCGGCCCAAGGGGCAGGCGGTGGTTCAACAAGCGGATTGGCGCCGACAAGCTCTTTCTCGACGACGTCGACCACGCGGCGCGGGCGTTCTACGAAGAGCGCGCGCAGTCGGCGCAAGGGGTGGTGGAGCAATAGTGTCCAAGTTCGGCTCAGGGGTTCAGGGCCTGTTCCCGCGCCCACCGGTAGTCGGCCTTTCCTGACGGGCTGCGCTCGACCACCGTGCGGAACACGATCGCCTTGGGCAATTTGTATCGGGCCAGCGACTGGGCGGCGTGCGCGATCAACTCCTCGGCGTCGGCATGGGCTCCCTCCGCCAGCGCGATCACGGCGACGACTTCCTGACCCCACCGATCACTGGGACGCCCGGCAACCACCACGTCGGCCACGGCAGGATGTGAGGCCACCGCGGTTTCGACCTCTTCGGCGAAGATCTTCTCGCCGCCGGAGTTGATGGTCACCGAGTCGCGGCCGAGCAGTTCGATGTGGCCGTCGTCGCGGTGACGGGCCCGGTCTCCGGGGATGGCGTACCGCACGCCGTCGATGATCGGGAAGGTGGCCGCCGTCTTTGTCGCGTCGCCCTTGTAGCCCAATGGAACGTACCCGCGTTGCGCCAGCCACCCGAGTCCGTCGTGACCGAGGGGCAGGATCGAGCTCAGATCCTCGGCCGCCACGAAGGTGTCCGGGCCGGCGTTGAAAGTGCCAGTCGACACCGACCCCGACGTGGACATGTGATGCATCTGCGCGCCGGTCTCTGAGGATCCGACTCCGTCGATGATGATGGCGTTGGGTAGCACCTCGATCAGTTGCTGCTTGACGTATGGGGTCAACAGCGCACCGCCGTTGGCGACGACGGCCAGCGAGGACACATCGGCGGCACCCTTCTCGATCGCCGCGACCAACGGTCTGGCAATCGCGTCACCCACCACGGTGACCGCCAAGACCCGCTCGCGTTCGATGGTGCGGATCACCTCGTCGGCGTCCAGACGCTCGACGACCGAGGGGAACACGACCGACTGCCCGGTGGTCAGCGCCGTCATCACACTCCACTGCGCGGCGCCGTGCATTAACGGCGGCAAGACCATCAGCTTGGTGCCCGGGCTGGCGGTCACCCGTGTCACGATGTCCTCGAGGCAAGCGATCGGTTGTCCGGTGACGAGGTCACGGCCGCCGAACGA
>JAVROG010000583.1:0-3098 GCA_032162865.1 Mycobacterium sp.
CCGAGTGCTACATAGCGTTTCGATGGACACTTCGCTTCGCTCATCGCCCGGCTGTTTCATCGTTGCGGACTGGATGCCTGGGCCCAGAAGCGTTTCGGGATCCGCCCGGCACGTCGCGCCAGATAGCCGGCGGTTACCGCAGCCGCCATCGCGGCGGCCATGGCGGGCGGATCGGTGGCCCGGGTCCCCGCGGTGGCCAACAGCACGGCGTCACAACCCAACTCCATCGCCAACGCGGCGTCGCTAGCGGTGCCAATGCCCGCATCCAGCACCACCGGAACACCGGCCCGCGACACGATCATCTCGATGTTGTGCGGGTTGGTGATGCCCAGGCCGGTGCCGATCGGCGAACCCAGCGGCATCACCGCCGCGCAACCGGTGTCCTCCAACCGTCGGGCCAACGCCGGGTCGTCATTGGTGTAGGGCAGCACCACGAATCCGTCGTCCACCAATTGCTCTGCCGCCTTTACCAATTCAATAGCATCGGGCAACAGCGTGCGTTCGTCGGCGATCACCTCGAGTTTGACCCAGTTGGTGTTCAGCGCCTCGCGGGCCAGCTGGGCGGTCAGCACCGCTTCGGCGGCGCTGCGGCAGCCGGCGGTGTTGGGCAGCGGCGTGATGCCAAGCCGATTGAGCAGGTCGAGCAGGCCGGTGCCGCCCTCGGCGTCGACGCGGCGGATCGCAACGGTGGTCAACTCGGTGCCCGACGCGACCAGCGCCTCCTCCAGCACCGCCAGGTTGGTCGCTCCCCCGGTGCCCATGATCAACCGGGACGCAAAACTGCGGTCGGCGATCGTCAGTTTGGATTCGGCTAAACTAACCACCTTGCACCGCCGTCACGACCTCGAGCCGCAACGGCCCGGTTGGTCCAGAAAGCTCCGTAAGCCTTGCGGCCCAATTGGATCGCGGCAACACCGAGGAGTCCAATGCCACGGCTACCCCACGTTCCGGAAAACCCATCGACTGCAGCAACGCGGCCACGGTGGTCTGGTCGTCGACCTCGACCTGCCGCTCGTTCACCACCACGATCATGAGTGGGCTCCCACCGGCAGTACGGTGGCGACCCGCTTCACCCGGCCACGACCGGGTTCGTGATCGCCACGGGAAAAAGTTCGGACACAACCTGTTCGGCGGTCCACGGCGCCAACAGGAACCCCGATCGGCCGTGACCGACGGCCACCAGGGTGCGCTGGTCCAGTCGTTGCACAATGGGCAGATTATCGGGTGTCATGGGGCGCAGACCAGCGGCGCACTCGGCCAGTTCATACTCGCCGAGCGCCGGCAGCACCGCACACGCATCGTCCAGCAGGTCACGAACCCCCGACACCACCGGCGCCGTATCACGGCCGTGCTCGTACTGGGTCGCGCCCACCACCACGCCGTCCGCACGCGGCACCAGGTATACCTGTCGGCCATGCACCCTCGCCCGAATAACCCGCTGCGGCAGAGGCATACATCCCCTTCGCCACCGCAACCGCAAAACCTCACCCTTCACCGGGCGCACCGGCAGGCCGGGCCACAACGCGGGCGCATCAATCCCATTGGCGATCACCACCGTGGAACCCCGGCCCTGATAGGCGTCGGACAGGTCGGTCACCGGCGCAGCCCACCGGACTCCGAGCCGCTCGCAGTCTCGGCTCAGCGCGTCGAGGACGGCCCGGTTGTCCACCGCCAGCTCGGTAGGCGCCCGAAACCCATGTCGGATCCCTTGTGCCAGTAGCGGTTCGACATCGCGGGCGGCCGACTCCCAGACCACCGGATGCCCCTGCGCGGACAACCAGTCCGCTACAGTCCGCAGGTCGGCGACATCGGCCCTGTCGACGGCCACTACCAGCGACTCGCGGGCGGTCACCACCTTCGGGTCCAAACCGTCCAGGAACCCCTCGCGCCACAGCCGCAGCGACTCCAGGCCCAGCCGTAGCAACCGCTCCTCGCCGGGCCAGCCCTCGCTGTGCGGGGCCAGCATGCCGCCGGCGACCCAGGAGGCGCCCCGCTGGTGGCCGGAGGTTTCGTCGGGCCGATGCAGCGTCACTGAAATCCCGGCTTGCGCGGCCCGACGTGCCACCGACAGCCCGATGACACCGCCGCCTATTACAGCCACAGCCATCGACATCCTCTGCTCCCTTCGCCGGCATGACCCGGATCAGGTGTGACGGTAAGGGCAGGTCCAACTTGCAATTGGCTCGCAAACTGGTGGTGCCCACTCTCAGCCCCGCTGGTTACCCGGGGCTCCCGTGTGTTGTTCCGGGGTCCACGCTAGCGCGCTAACGTCGCGGTGTGCAGGAGAGCCTCACCCGTCTGGTCACCGCACGGCTGTACCTGTGCACCGATGCCCGTCGCGACCGCGGCGACTTGGCCGAGTTCGCCGACGCCGCCCTCGCCGGCGGAGTCGACATCATCCAGTTGCGCGACAAGGGTTCGGTCGGCGAAAAGCGGCTCGGTCCGCTGGAGGCGCTCGACGAGCTGGCCGCCTGCGAAATCCTCGCCGACGCGGCCCGCAGGCACGGCGCCCTGTTCGCGGTCAACGACCGCGCCGACATCGCCCGCGCGGCCGGTGCCGACGTGCTACACCTGGGACAACGCGATCTGCCCTCGGAGACGGCGCGCGACATCGTCCGGCCCGGAACGGTGATCGGCCGGTCCACTCACGACGCCGACCAGGTCGCGCAGGCGGCCGCGTCGGCGGCCGATTATTTCTGCGTCGGCCCCTGCTGGCCCACGCCCACCAAGCCGGGCCGCGTCGCCCCGGGCCTGGACCTGGTGCGGGTCGCCGCCGGCCTGGCCACCGACAAGCCTTGGTTTGCGATCGGCGGCATCGACGCCCAGCGGCTGCCCGAGGTGCTAGAAGCCGGCGCCCGTCGCATCGTGGTGGTGCGCGCCATCACCGCTGCCCAGGATCCGGCGGCCGCGGCCCGAGAACTCAGCTCGGCGCTTGCAGCAGCGCACTGATGCGGCGACTGAGCTCCGACGGAGCGTGATCCGCAGCGCCCGGTACACACCAGAGGAAGTCTCCGTCGAACTCGACAGTGCGGGGAAGTCCGTGGTCGTGATCCAGCAACACGGGTTCCGGCGCCGTGCGCAGTTTCAGCCAGCTGGCG
>JAVROG010000584.1:0-3150 GCA_032162865.1 Mycobacterium sp.
TCGGCCACCCGTTCTCGCGCGGCGAGAAGGTTTACGACGTCACATTCGAGAATGTTCAGGCCGGCCTGCGGACCGACTTCCTGTTCCGGCTGGCCAACCAGCGGGGCGGCATTGTGCTTGGCACCGGGGATCTTTCGGAGCTGGCACTGGGCTGGTCGACGTACGGTGTCGGCGATCAGATGTCGCACTACAACGTCAATGGCGGTGTGCCCAAGACACTCATTCAGCACTTGATTCGCTGGGTCATCTCGACGGATCAGTTCGAAAAAGAGGTGACCGAGGTGCTGCAATCGGTCGTAGACACCGAAATCACCCCGGAGTTGGTTCCCACCGGTGAGGAAGAGGAACTGCAGAGCAGCGAGGCCAAGGTCGGTCCCTATGCGCTACAGGATTTTTCGCTGTACCAGGTATTGCGGCATGGCTTTCCGCCCTCCAAGATCGCGTTCCTCGCCTGGCATGCGTGGAGCGACCCGGACCGCGGCGAGTGGCCGCCCGGCTTCCCCGAGGCCAATCGCCCGTCCTATTCGCTGCCTGAGATCCGGCACTGGCTCCAGGTCTTCGTGCAGCGGTTCTACTCGTTCAGTCAGTTCAAGCGATCGGCGTTGCCCAACGGCCCCAAGGTGTCGCACGGCGGCTCGTTGTCCCCGCGGGGAGATTGGCGCGCGCCCTCGGACATGTCGGCGCGGATCTGGCTCGACGAGATCGACCGCGAGGTGCCGAAAGACTAGGGCTCCTCTAGCGCTCGTAGGTGCCGGTGAGCGCGCCCCGGGCCAACACATGCCCGCTCATCGCGGACAACAGTGCCTTGGCCGTGATCACGCTATCCGGGATCGGCCGGTCGATGGCGAAGACCTGAAACCGGTAGCGATGCGGCCCGTGCCCCGGTATCGGCCGTGGACCCGCATAGCCGCGATTACCCAAATCGGCTGCAATGAAGCGCATTCCGGGCACGCCCGGATGCAGTGCTCCCGCATCAACCCCGTCGACGGTCGGTTCGATCACCGCGACGGTGTGTACCAGGGGACGGTGCAGTGGCACGTCGACATCGTCGATGATGAGCACCACCGCCCGGGTATCCGGCGGAAGCCCGGCCCAGCGCAGTGGTGGTGAGACATTCTCACCCACACCCTTTCCCGCGCTGGACGACGGCATTGCGGCACCGTCGGCGAATGCCGTGCTGGTGACGGTGAGGGCAGTGCTCGCGTCGAAGCGTGGGTCCGCCAAGGGGCTACGGTGTTCCCCCGCGCGAACGCGGCGCAACAGCCTGCCCAGCATCAGGCGCCGCTCCCTGCGCCGCGCATGGCGACCGCGCTCGAGCGCAGCAGATCGCCGAGCTCGGCCGGCAGGTAACCTTGCTCCGCCAGCCGCGGCATCACGCCGCCGCTCGCGATGATGTCGAGGAGCAGGTCGGGAAGTTTGGGCACCGTGCCTGATTCTCCGGTGCTGTCATTGCGCCAGGTGCCGGCGCTCAGATCGAAAGTTCCAGTGTCACCCTCGCTGAACACGGCGGTGGCGTCGGGGATGGTGATGGCCGGCAGGCCGGCGTTGACGGCGTTGCGGAAGAACAGGGAATTGAATTCCTCGGCGACGAGTCCGGCGACGCCGAGTTCGGTGAACAGCGATGCCACCGGGCGCGAGGAGCCGAGCCCGAAGTTCTTGCCGGCCAGCACGACATCGCCCTGCTCTACCTCATCGGTCCAACCCGGGCGGACTTCGTAGAAGATGTGCTTTGCGGCCTCGGGCGGGTCCATTTTCATCGCAAAGGCCGGGTACATGGCATCGGTGTTGAGGTTGTCGCCGAACACCCAGATCTTGCCGCTAAAGCTCACCGTCATGCTGTCACGCTCCTCGGGTCGGTGATGTATCCCGCAATGGCCGACGCCGCGACCGTCGCCGGTGACGCCATGTAGATCTCCGCCTCGGTGCTGCCCATCCGCCCGGTGAAGTTACGGGTGCTCGATGTGATGCACACTTCCCCGGGTCCGACCACACCCATGTGGTAACCGAAACAGGCGCCGCAGGTGGAGTTCGTGATGACGGCTCCCGCATCCGCGATGTCTTGTAAGTAACCCAGCCGCATGGCATCTCGGTAGACCGCCTGCGAGGCGGGTGTGACCAGCAGCCGCACACCCGGAGCTACAGTCTTGCCGCGCAATATCTGTGCGGCGATCTCCAGGTCCTCGAGTTGGCCGTTTGCGCACGACCCGATGAAGGCCTGGTCTACCTTCTGCCTGCCCAACCCCGACACGGGCAGTCCGTTGTGGCTGACGGTCCCCGGCCGTGCCACGAAGGGCTCCAGTGCCGACAGGTCGATATGCCGCACCTCGTGGTAGCGCGCGTCGGGATCCGGTGCGGCGGGGGAGTATCCGGTGACTCCGGCGTCATCCAGAAAACGGGCCAGCACGTCATCAGCTTCGAAAGTGCTGAAATCGGCTGATATCTCGGCACCCTGCGTTGCGATGGTTCGGCGATCGTGCATCGGGATACCAGCCAGCCCGGGCCCCCCGAATTCCAGGTTCAGGTTGGGGGCGTCGCCGTATTCGTTGGCGATGTGCAGGAAGATGTCCTTGCCGCTCACCGTGTCGGGTTTGATTCCGTCGAGTTCGTATCGAAGGGTGGGCGCGACCTGGAACCAGGTGGTTCCAGTGCACATGATGGAATACACCTCGGCGGGTCCCAGGCCTCGGGCAGCGGTGTTGTAGGCGCCGGCCGCGCAGGTGTGAGAGTCGGTGCAGGCCAAGATTTCTCCCGGTCGGGCGAGCCCGTTTTCGGCGATCACCTGATGGCAGATGCCGTGGCGTCCGACGTCGTAAAAGCGCTCGATGCCGAAGTCCGCGGCGAACTTTCGGGCGTGCCCGCCACCGGTCGCGTCCTTGATCGTCGGGGCTGGTACGGCGTGGTCCATGACGATGGCCAGCTTGTCTGGATCGTGAATCCGGTTCGGTGCGATCCACATCGTGGCGAACTGCAGGTCGATCAGAACGGTCATGTCGACATCGACCACCACGGTGTCACCGGGTGACACCGCATCCAGACCGGCTTTGCGGGCGAAGATCTTCTCGATGATGGTCATGCCCATGAGGGGTCCTTTCGCGCGCACCTGTCGTCGAGTTCGCGCCACTGCGCCATGCCGACCAGGTTGAAGAAGTC
>JAVROG010000585.1:0-8446 GCA_032162865.1 Mycobacterium sp.
GAGCCCGAAGGCATTCGCGTGCGTGACGAATTGAGAGACGTTCCCGGGAAACACCGCAACAAAGAAGATCGCCACCAGAAAACCGAGCGGCACTCGCCACCGGGCTAGCAACGCCAGGCTTGCGCCGAGCGCAATTTCGACCACGCCCGAGGCGATCACGACGTAGTCGGCGTTCAACGGCAGCCACGGCGGAACCTGGGCGTAGAAGGCGGTCCGGCCGAAGCTCAGATGGCTGATTCCGGTGAATATCAGGAGGGCGCCGAGAATAAATCGCGCAGCATCTCTAGCGAGGCTGGATTTGGTTCGCTCGACACCCGAGTCACTCATCAGGAGCGACTGTCGTCCTGCGGCTGTAGTAAGAAGTCCACGACGACGGCGGCCATGTCATCGATCGCGTTGCGGGCGATCACCTCGAAGCCGTGGGTGCTGAGCGTGGGCAGGCACAGCAGTCCCGCTCGCGGCGTGAGTCCGCTGGCCTTGGCGTGGGAGGCGTCGGATTCGAAGGCGCCCAGCACGGCCGCCTGAGGTTCGAGCCCCCGGCCAGTGGCGATCTTCATCAGCCGGTCGGCGACATCTTTGTCGTAGACACATAACGCGTCGCTGTAGCCGACGATCGGGCCGCCGGTGACGCTGGTGGCATATTCCCGCTCGGTCGGACCGACCTCCAAAGCGAGCGTCAGCGTGCCGGGCAGCGTGGCGCTGGCATAGGAGCCGCCGACCCCGCCGATCTCTTCGTTAGTGGTGAAGACCAGGTACACGTCGTCCACGGGACGTTGGCCGCCGTCGTGCAGCAGTCGCGCCACCTCCAGCAGAGCGGTCACCGCGGCGCGGTCGTCGAGGAAGTAGGAGCCGAGGTAGTCGCCGATGTCGACCAGGTTCCTCTTGCTGCGGTGGACGCAGACCCGGGTCCCGGGACGAACCCCGGCCTCGGCGAGCTCATCGGTGGTGCGGCCGGTGAAGACGTACACGTGCTGCCAATCCAGGGCCCGGTCCCCCTGATCGGGTTTGGTCTCCCAGATCCGTGGGCTCTCCTTCGTCGTGTGCTCAGAGCCGAGGGTGAGAACGGCGGTGAGGATGTCGTGGTCGCCGAGCACTGCGACGGGGCCCAACCCGAAGTTGCCGGGATACATCACCCCCAGCTGGGTCAGCTGCAGCGTGCCGTCGGGTTCTATCCGCTTGACGAGCATGGACAGTTCGTCCATGTGCGCCAGCACGCGGGTTCCGGCGCTGGGCGCTGCGGGGGGTTTCCATCGGTGTCCCCGCTGGGCGGTGTCGTCGCCGGAACCGCCCGCGCCCCGGATGTAGCCGATCAGGTTCCCGGCATCGTCCGTCCACACATCATCGACGGAGGGTTGCAGTTCCCGGGCGCACACGGCGCGCACCGGTTCCTCCTGACCGCACGGCCCATAGGTCCATAAAAGTTCTTGCAACAGACTGGCGGTGGAGTCGTCCTCGCGCTGCGCCATCAAGTCCCTTCCTGCGGCGATGCCCCGATCCGTCAGGATTACCCGGCGCTTTGTGCTTCACACCAGCTCGGTCTCGTCTGGCCCCTTCGACTACCTTCTACGGTATGTCTGAAGTCTCCGGAAACGATCGGATAGATGACGTCTCCCCGGGCGATGTCATCGTCCTCGACTGCGGCTCGGGTGAGGAGTCCTACAAGGTGGTGTTCAAGGACTCCAACGACGCCGCTTACGTTGTCACGCTAGAGGGTGACGACGGCGAAACCTGCCAAATCGACTTGGCCGCCGGCACCACGGTGAAAAGGTCATTGGCGGCAAAGTGGGAATCGGCGCAGAGTCCTACATCCAATACTCAGCAACGGTAAAACCCGCGCAACGGCGACAAGTTCCAATCTCTTCGATGAAAACGGCAAAAACCGCGCTAGGCTCCTCGACGTCAGGGTCACATCGCGCGACGGGAGCCCAATATGAAGGACGACGCGGAGGAAATAGCCCAGCAGGAAGTTCGGCAAGACGCTCTTCGGCTACGCGAGTTCCCCGCTTTCGAGAAGTTTTCGGATGATGAGCTCGATCGCCTCGCGCGAGCTTCTCATCACATTGCCCAGTCCGTGCCGTGGCCGCTGATTCGTGAGCACACCCCGTCCGACGACTGCTTCATCCTGCTGCGCGGCGAGGTGGGGGTCTACGTCGGCGACGAGCGCGTGGCCGTGGTAGGGCCCGGCGAAGTGATCGGTGAGTCGGCGTTGCGCCGTGGGAAGTTGCGCTCGGCGACGGTAACGACCATCGGGCCGGCAGAGGTGTTGCGTATCGAGCGTGATGACCTCGCCCGATTGCTCGATGAGATACCCGCACTGCGGGAAACCATGGACGCGACGGCCGCGAAGCACGTGTCGGCAGCCCCGCAGCCGAAGCCCAAGCCGACACGCTCGAAGGTGAACGCCTCGATCCCGACGGACCTGGTGGAGCGGTTCGAGCGGGCTGCCGACAATGCTGGTGTCGAGGCCTCGGACGCGCTCGAGGATGCCCTCTCCCAGTGGATAGAACAGCACAGTACTGCTCAGCCGGCGCGATAGGTCGCTGAAGGTTCCAGGGCGGTCAGTACGCGAGAGACCGTTCCCACTTGTGTCCGTCCCGCAGCACGGCCAACAGCCGCCGGTAGAGCGCACCGGTGTCGCCGGATTCGATTGCCGCGTCCAGTGCCCGAGCTGCCACCGGACCCACGCCGGCCAGTGCATCCAGTAGCGGGCCTAACGGCCGCGGCGCGGCCAGTGGGTCGCACCAACCGCGCAGCACCCTGATGCCAACATCGAGGCTCGCGGTGAAGCGGGTGATGACCGCGGTCTTACCGACACCGGCCTCACCGCGTAGCAATACCGCTCGGAGGTGAGATCAGTCGGCTCAGGACCCGTAGGGCGTCGCGGTTGTTCGCGAGTTCATTGAATCCGGATCAACAAACCCGTCTTGAGACCGGATGGACTCAAGCTCAGTACTATTCCAAACACGGACCGGCTCCGGGAAACGTTCGGGGCACATGACCACGCGGAATAGTTCACCGAACAGCACAGAAGGAACGTTGGCTAGGGCTATGACAGAGCTGGTTACGGGGAAAACGCTCCCGAATGTCGTTGTCACCGGCATTGCCATGACGACCGCACTCGCAACGAGCGCCGAGAGTACGTGGAAGTGTTTGCTCGACGGCCACAGCGGGATCCGCACCCTCCACGATCCGTTCGTCGAAGAGTTCGACCTGCCCGTCCGCATCGGCGGGCACTTGCTGGAAGACTTCGACAGCACCCTGACGCGCATCGAGCTGCGTCGTCTGTCGTATCTGCAAAAGATGTCCACCGTGCTGGGCCGGCGGGTGTGGGAAAACGCCGGGTCACCAGAGGTCGACACCCGGCGGCTAATGGTATGTATCGGCACCGGCATGGGCTCGACCGAGGAACTCATCTGGGGCTATGACGCACTACGCGCGCGCGGCACCAAGGCCTTCTACCCCCTGGGCGTCCAGAAATACATGCCCAACGGGCCAGCTGCGACCGTCGGGCTGGAGCGCAAGGCCAAGGCCGGGGTGTGCGCCCCGGTGTCGGCATGTGCGTCAGGTGCCGAAGGCATTGCCCAAGCCTGGCGGCACATCGCGTTCGGCGAAGCCGACATCGCGATCTGCGGAGGTGTTGAGACCAAGATCGAGGCGGTGCCCATCGCGGCGTTCGCCGCCATGCGCATCGTGTTGTCCACCAAAAACGACGACCCGGCCGGCGCCTGTCGCCCGTTCGACAGGGATCGCGACGGATTCGTGTTCGGCGAAGCCGGAGCACTCATGGTGATCGAGACCGAAGAACATGCGAAAGCCCGCGGCGCCAACATTCTGGCTCGGATCATGGGCGCCAGCATCACCTCGGACGGCTATCACATGGTGGCACCGGACCCCAACGGAGAACGCGCCGGATACGCGATGACCCGGGCAATCCAACTCGGGGGCCTGAGTCCGAGTGATATCGATCACGTGAATGCGCACGCCACCGGCACTCAGGTGGGCGACCTGGCCGAGAGTCACGCCATCAACAACGCGCTGGGCAGCAACACGCCGGCGGTATATGCACCCAAAGCTGCCCTAGGCCACTCGGTGGGTGCGGTCGGCGCAGTGGAGTCCATCTTGACCGTTCTCGCCGTGCGGGATCAGGTTGTTCCTCCGACGTTGAATCTGGAAAACCTCGACCCTGAGATCGACTTGGACGTGGTGGCGGGTAAGCCGCGACCGGGTGATTACCGCTACGCGATCAGCAATTCGTTCGGATTCGGCGGTCACAACGTAGCGATCGCATTCGGGCGGTACTAGCCGGCACGAAAAGGCAACTACGGGCACCGTCGAAAGCATCGGCGGGTGGCAGAAATGACCGATGAGAACCCGTGGCCGCCAGCAAACGGCTCATTGATTTGGTTGTGCCATGTCGGAGATGAGATCAGCCAGCGCGAGGATGCGCTGGGCGTCGCGTACGTGCAGGCTCTCGATCATGCGACCATCGACCGTGATGACGCTGTTCCCGGCGGCCTGCGCCTCCTCGTAAGCCGACACGACCTTGCGGGCGTGCACGATCTCGTCATCCGACGGACCGAATACCTCGTTGGTTGGGGTGATCTGCGACGGATGGATCAGAGTCTTGCCGTCGAAGCCCATCTCCCGCCCCTGTCGAGCTTCGGCCCGGAAGCCGTCTTCGTCCTTGATGTCGTTGAATACGCCATCCAAGATGACCTTTCCGGCCGCCCTTGCTCCCAACACCGCCAGCGCCAGCGCGGGCACAACGGGCGCGCGTCCCGGTAGGTGCAGAGCGTGGAGTTCGTTCACCAGATCGTTGGTGCCGATCACCAGGACGGCCAGGCGTTCGCTGGCCGAGACGATCTCCTCCACTCTGAGAAAGGCCCGCGGCGTTTCGATCATCGCCCACAGCTGCAACGAGTCCGGCGCACCGAACGCGTCAAGCGCGGACGCCAGCGCTGCGACTTGGACGCCTGTCTCGACTTTCGGTACCAGCACCCCGTGGGCGGCCGAGCGGGCCACGGCGGCTAAATCGTCGTCGTGCCAGTCGGTTTCCAAGCCGTTGATGCGCACCACGACCTCACGGGGTTGGTAGCTATCGGATGAGATCGCGTCGCACACCGTGGCTCTGGACTCGACTTTCGCGGCGGGCCCAACGGCGTCCTCGAGGTCGAAGATCAACACATCGGCGGGAAGTGTCTTCCCCTTCTCCAGTGCCCGGGACTTGTTGCCGGGCAGATAAAGGGCCGATCGGCGAGGGCGCAGCGTGGGTGCCATGCAGTCTTCACTTTCTGTCGTCCAACAAACTTCATGTTCTCCCAGACCACCACTGGTTGCGCACGGTGGGCACGGGCTCGGGGCGCCGATGGTTGGGATACCACCGGAAGTGGGCACCCCAATACCCGATGAATGTCCGGACAGGCAGGAGGCTGATCGTATGAACACCGTCCCGTCAATCACTCTCAACGACGGGAACACCATCCCGCAGCTTGGGTTTGGTGTTTTTCAGATTGAGCCGGGTGAGACTGCGGCGGCAGTACGTTCCGCACTCGAGGTGGGCTACCGGCACATCGACACCGCAGAAATGTACGGCAACGAAAAGGAAGTGGGCCAAGGCATTCGTGATGCGGGGCTGGATCGCGGCGACGTCTTCATCACGAGCAAACTCAACAACGGATTCCACCGGCCCGATGATGCGCGCGAAGCGTTCGACGCGACTCTGTCCGCACTGAGCTCGGACTATGTCGACCTTTTTCTCATCCACTGGCCGCTACCGACGCTGTACGACGGTGATTTCGTCTCGACCTGGAACACGCTGGAAGAATTCGCGAAGGACGGTCGAGCCCGCAGCATCGGCGTTTCGAATTTTCAACCCGAGCATCTCGACCGACTTGCCGACGGCTCGCAGACGGTGCCGGCGGTCAACCAGATCGAAGTGCACCCCTACCTCGTCAATGATCAGGTACGGGCCTACGGCAAGGACCACGGGATCGCCACCGAGGCGTGGTCGCCCCTCGCCCAGGGCAAGGTTCTTAATGACGAGGTCATCACGCGGATCGCGAAATCTGTCGATAGAACGCCTGCCCAGGTGGTGCTGCGTTGGCACGTGCAGCGCGGCGACATTGTGTTCCCGAAGTCAGTGACGCCGCAGCGGGTGCAGTCGAACTATGAGATCTTCGACTTCAACCTCAGTGATGACGATGTGGACGCGATCACTGGCTTGGATCGGGGCGAGCAAGGCCGTAGTGGAGCCCATCCCGACGAGTTCGATTACATCCCGGACTGAGTGCCCGGCGCGGTTTCAGCTCTGGGGACCCACCGGCGGCGGCCAGTTTTGACCGGGCGACGCATCGCCTGGTTCGGCATGCTCACCACGCGCCAACGGCACCCACTGCTCGGTGGGTGCGGGCTGCTCCGAGGACGGGAAGTCCCGGAGTTGGCCCGAGGGCTTGGCGTCCCATTCGGCGAATGTCAGCGGCGTCTGCAGCCAGCATTGCAGCAGGTTGTACGTCGCCTCGAGTGAATCGATGTGGGTGCGCTCCCAGCCGTGGCTGCCGTCGAGCCCGAAGCCGACGAGCGCGGCTCGGGTGCCCGCGCCCGCCTCGATCGCAGCGGCGGCATCGGACCGGTAATAGCGAAAGACGTCGCGCGCGAACGGTATCCCGTGTTGCTCGGCGAGCCGGCAAAGCTTGCGGGTCAGGTGGTAATCGAAAGGACCGTGCATGTCGGCCATGGGGATAGTCACACCATCCTCGAGGGAGTGCTGGCCGGGCGCGCACACCGCGTTGTCGACCGAGATCAGCTCGGCCACGCCGGCGGGCAGCCCGTCACTGGCGCCGTGGCCGACCTCCTCGGTGATGGTCACCATGATCGTGGTGCGGTGTGGCAGCACGATCTTCTTCTCGGAGAAGTATTTGGCCAGTGTCAGCGCCACGGCGACGCCGGCCTTCCCGTCGAGGTGGCGGGAAACGATAAACCCGTCGGCGGCGAGTTCCGGGCTGGTGATCAGCGCGACGAAATCTCCGACGTTCATTCCCAGCCGAACCAGGTCCTCCCGCGAGGACACCTTGCGGTCGACACGAACCTCGACGTGCTCCCAGTCCGTGGGTTGGGTGTCGATCTCATCGCCGAAGGCGTGCCCGCTGGCCTTGAGCGGCATGACCGTGCCGGTGATGAACTCCTCGGGGTCGTCAATGAAGATCCGCACCCGGGCGCCCGCGGCGAACCGAGCCGAAAAGGTGCCGACCGGAACCAACTCCAGGCGCCCGTTGTCTTTCAGTCTGCGCACCATGCAACCGATGGTGTCCGCGTGCACCACCAGAGCACGGTCGGTGGTCTCCGACTCCCCCGCGAGTTCGGCCGTCAGCGCCCCGCGGCGGGTCAGGGAAAACGGAACGCCGAAGTCGTCGAGGATATTGCCGACCAACTGCATCACCGCGTCGGTGCGGCCCGACGGACTGGGGGTCTGCAGCAGTGCCAGCAGCGTATCGACCATCCACGCGCGATCGGTCTCGGCCATAGCCGCGGTTTGCGGCACCGTGTCTCCCTTCGAGATTGTTGGAAATGGTGTTCAACCTAGCGGGTGGCCAGCGTAATCGCGCGGCTGGCTGCGGCGGCTACTCCTTGCGTTCGCGCCACTCCCGCTCGAACGGCAACCGCCACGCGTTGGGCGCAATCAATTGGTGAATCGCGTTGGGACCCCATGTCCCCGTCTGGTACATCTTGGCCGGCGGCGGGTCGCCGAGCAGCTGCTCCGAACGCTCCCACAACGATTCGATGCCCTCGGCGGTGGTGAACAGCGTGTGATCCCCCCGCATCGCATCGAGGATGAGCCGTTCGTATGCCTCGAGCACATCGGAGACGGTGTCGATCTCCTGTGAGGAGAACTGCATGGACATCTTGTCCAGCTTCATGCCGGGACCGGGCCGCTTGCCGTAGAAGGACAGTGAGACCTTGGAGTTGTCGGCCAGGTCGAACGTGAGGTGATCGGGGCCTTGGGTCCCGACCCCCGATCCGGGTGGAAACATGGTTCGGGGAGCCTCTTTGAATGCGATCGAAATGACGCGGATGCCCTCGGCCAGTTTCTTGCCCGTGCGCAGATAGATCGGTACGCCGGCCCAGCGCCAGTTGTCGATGCCGACTTTGAGAGCGATAAAAGTTTCGGTGTCGGAATCCTTGGCCACCCCCTTCTCCCGGCGGTAGCCGCCGTATTGGCCCCGCACCACGATTGACGTCTTGATCGGCAGCATGGACCGGAACACCTTGTTCTTTTCTTCACTGATGGCGCGCGGTTCGAGTGCCGTCGGCGGCTCCATCACGACGAACGCCATCACCTGGAACAGGTGGGTCACCACCATGTCTTTGTAGGCGCCGGTTTCCTCGTAGAAGTTCGCCCGCTGGTCCAGGCCAAGGGCTTCGGGAATGTCGATCTGAATGTGGTCGATGA